>CAIUPC010000218.1 GCA_903900905.1 uncultured Acetobacteraceae bacterium | reverse complement strand
GCTGATCGCCGAACGGTTTTTCGCCGCCATGCCGCCGTCCCGGCTGCGGGAGGCCGCGTCCCTCCGCGCGCTGCTGCTGCTGCCGGTCCTCGTGCTGCCCGGCGCGGCGATCCTGCGCATCGCGGCGGGGCTCGGGGTGACCCTGGCCAACAATCTCGCGCCGCTTCTGGCGGTTCCGCTCACCCTGGTGGCGTTGGAACTCGCCCTCCGCGCGCTCGGCCGCTGCTTTCTGCCGCCACCGCCCGCCGCGACGGCCGACGCCGCCATCGAATCGCTGATCGCCCTGGTCCTGGCCGATGGCGTGCGCAGCCGGGGCCTCGCCGCGCCGATCCGCCAGCATTTCGGGATCGATTTCTCGCGCAGCTGGGCGCTGTCGTTCCTGCGCGCCGCCGTGCCGCCCGTGCTGCTGTTTCTGCTGCTGCTTTCCTGGGGCCTCAGCGGCCTCGTCCTCGTCGGATTCGATCGGCGTGCGGTCTATGAACGCTTCGGTGCCCCGGTCGCGGTGCTGCATCCTGGCCTGCACGCCATCCTGCCCTGGCCGATGGGGCAGGTGCGCTGGGTCGAATACGGCCCGGTGCATGAGGCAACGCTGACCGAGGCCGAGATGGGCCAGCCCGTCATCCTCACCGGCGCCGAAGACCGCCCGCCGCCGGAAGCCGATAGGCTTTGGGAGCAGGCGCATCCGAATGAGATCAATTTCCTGATCGCCAGCGCCAGCGGCGGCAAAGAGAGCTTCCAGATCGTCAGCGCCGACATCAAGCTGCGCTACCGCATCGCCATGACCGATGAGGGCGCCATGCGCGCCGCCTATCTGGTGACCGATCCCCAGGCCTTGCTGCGCGCTACCGCCGGCCGGGCGGTCGCGGCCTTCCTGGTCAGCCGCACCCTCGACACCGTCCTCGGCGCGAACCGCGAGGCGATGGCCGCCGCCTTGCACACCAGCGTGCAGCAGCAACTGGACGCGATCGGGTGCGGTATCGAACTGGCCGCCGTGGCGATTGAGGCCATCCATCCCCCGGCCGGTGCCGCCGAGGCCTATCACAACGTCCAGGCCGCCCAGATCATGGCCGAGACCAGTGTTGTCGGGGAGCGCGAACAGGCAGCCAATAGCCGCGCCCAGGCGTCGCAATATGCGACCGAAATCGTCGGATTGGCCACATCCATCGCCGCTGAGACAACGGGGAGGGCGGCCGCTGATGTCATCCGCTTCGACGCGGAAACCGCCGCGATCACATTGGATAAGCCGGCCTTCCTGTTGGAGCGGCGGCTGACCGCTTTGGCCGGCAGTCTATCGAAAGGGTCGCTGATCATTCTCGATCACCGGATCCCCAAGGCCGATGCACCGGTGCTCGATCTGCGGCCGGTGTCGCAGGGCGCGCCGGCGACCGGCGTTGGCGCGGAAAAGGAGTAAGCGGGTGCTGCACGTTCATTCGCACGACGACGACCATGACGATCATGGGCACGATCACGGCCATCATCATGGGCATGACCACGGTCCCGCTGCGCCGGGCGGGCGTCAACGCATGGTGCTGCGCACCCTGGTCGCGGTCTTGCTGTTGATTGGGGCCGGCCTCGCCGCCTCCGCGATCATGGTCAGCGCCGGGCAAGCCGTCGTGGTCACCCAGTTCGGCAATCCCGTGCGGGTGCTGACTCAGCCGGGCCTGGCCTGGAAGGTGCCAACCCCGGTGCAAGGGACGATCCCGGTCGATCTGCGTCTGCGCACGACCTCCACCGGCTTGCAGGACGTTGGCACGCGCGACGGATTGCGCATCCTGGTGCAGGCCTATATCGCCTGGCAGGTGCCGGGCGATGCGGACCATGTGCGCCAATTCGTCCGCGCGGTGCGCAATGACCCCGATGAGGCGGCGCGCCAGCTGCGCGGCTTCGTCGGCTCCGCCTTGCAGGTCACGGCCAGCAGTTTCGACCTGGCCGATCTGGTGAACACGGATCCGGCCAAGGTGCGGCTGGACGCGTTTGAGACCCGGCTGCGGGCGCAGGTCGAGCAGCAGATCCTCGCGACCTATGGTGTCGCCGTGCGCCATGTCGGGATTGAGCGTCTGAGCCTGCCGGAATCCACCCTCGGCGCGACCGTCGGGCGCATGCGCTCCGAACGTGAAACCGTCGCCGCCCAGCGCACCGCCGAAGGCCTGCGCGCGGCGGCGCAAATCCGGTCGGAGGCCGCGCGCGATAACCGCATCGTCGTCGCCGGCGCCCGCACCGAGGCGGCGGAGATCGAAGCGAAGTCGCGCCGGGAATCCGCCGCGATCGTATCGCATGCCTATCAGGCGGACCCTGAACTCTACACCGCGTTGCGGTCGCTGGACACGCTGGGGACGGTCATCGGCCCCAACACCAGGCTGATCCTGCGCACCGACGCGGCCCCGTTCAACATGCTGATCCAAGGCCCCAACACGGCCGGAGCCCCGAAATGACCGAGGCGGCATCCCCGCCCGCCGCCGAACAGGACGGCCCGGTCGCCCAATCCATCCAGATCGGCTTTGGCGTGCTGCGCTGGATCACGATTCTGCTCGCGCTGGGATGGCTGGTGTCGAACGTGCGGCAGGTGCCGGCCGATGCCCAGGCCGTTGTGCTCCGCTTTGGGGAGGTCATCCGCGTGCAGCCGGCCGGTCTGGTGCTGGCCTGGCCGCGCCCGATCGAACAAGTGGACCTGCTGCCCAGCCCGCAACGCCAGCTTGAACTGAAAGTGGTGGCGGGCACCGCGACCGGCCCGGCGATCATCGATCCCGCGTCCAAAATGGCCGGCGACATCCCGCCCAACAGCACCGGGGTCTATCTGACCGGCGATGGCGGCGTGGTGCTGCTGGATGCCACCCTCACCTATCGCATCACCGATGCCCGCGCCTGGTACCTCGCCAGCGCGCATGTCGCCCCGGCCTTGCGCCGGCTGTTCCTGTCCAGCGCGGTCAGCTTCGCGGCCGGCCGGACGATGGATGATTTCATGGTGGTCCGGCCGGAGCAGACCGCCGGCGATCCCCGCGCCGAGGCCAAACGCCAGGCCATGCGCGGCGCGCTGGTCACCGAGGTCAATCGCCGGCTGGCGGTCTTGAGCGCCGCCGGTGACGGCCTCGGCATCGAAGTCACCCGCGCCGATGTGACGGCTTTGCTGCCACCGGCCGCCAAATTCGCCTTCGATGCCGTGCTGGATGCGACCCAGATGGCGGAACAAGGCCTCGCCGCCGCCCGCACCGACGCCGAACGCCAGAAGCAGGCCGCCAATCAGGAGCGCGACCGCATCCTCCAGGAAGCGCGCGCCAATGGCGATGAGCGGGTCAACAGCGCCAAATCCCACAGCGCCGCCGCGCTCGCCATCGAACAGGGCATGGACCCCGCCAGCCGCCCGAGCCTCGTTGATCGGCTCTACCGCGAGCGCATCGCCGCGATCCTGCATCGCGCCGGCACTGTGAACACCGTCGATCTGAGCGGCGGCAACCGCGTCATCCTGCCGGGAGGCCAACCATGAGCGCCACCACGATGCCTGCCATCGAGGCTTCCAGCGGCGAAGGCCTGCTGGTCCGCGCCGAACGCCTGATCATGGCGGTCGAACTGACCCTGGCGATCCTGTCCGCCGGATTGCTGCTGGTCGCGGTGGCCTGGGAGTTCATATTTCCGGCCGAGATCGAAATCGCCAACCTCGTCGCCGGCGCCGCCGCGCTGCTGGTCGCGGTGCCGGTGCTCGCCGCCGCCTGGCACAGCCTGCGCCATCCCAGCCTGCACGGCATCACCGATCGGTTGATCGCCCTGGCCTTCATCGCCGCCTGGGCCAGCGGCGATCTGATGACCGCCGCGATGCTGCCGATCGTGATGATTTTGGGGCATGTGCTGGAGGAACGGAGCCTGCTGGGCTCGCGGGAGGCGATTCGCGCCCTCAGCCGGCTGACCCAGACCTCCGCCCGCCGCCTGCGCGCCGATGGCTCGATCGAGGTCGTGGGCACCCAGGACCTGCGAGTCGGCGACCGCATCGAACTGCGGGCGGGCGATCGCGTGCCGGCCGACGGCACCATCGTCAGCGGCACCGCGAGCCTGGACATGGCGTCGCTGACCGGCGAATCGGTGCCGGTGGATGTGGAGGAGGGGGCCGTGGTCCTCGCTGGCTCCATCAACACCAACGGGCACCTGGAAGTTGCGGTCAGTCAGGTTGGCGCCGCGACCACGTTGGGGAAGATCATCGCCCTGATGCGCACCGCCGAACGCGCCAAGCCGCCGGTGACCCGGCTGCTGGAGCGGTACGCGGGGCAATATCTCGTGCTGGTGCTGATGATGGCGGGCGGGACCTGGTTCGCGACCGGCGACTCGGCGGCGACTTTGGCGGTGCTGGTTGCGTCCTGCCCCTGCGCTTTGGTGCTGGCGGCGCCGGCGACCTCGATCGCGGCCATCGCCGTGGCGGCGCGGCATGGCATTCTGATCAAGGGCGCCGGGTTCCTCGAGACGCTGGCCGAGGTCACCTCGGTTGTGTTCGACAAAACCGGCACGCTGACGCGCGGCGAGCTGACGCTGGTGCGAATCGTGCCGGTTATATCGGGGCAGGAGCAGGCGGTGGCCCGTCTCGCGGCGTCGCTGGGATCGTCGAGCAGCCACCCGGTCAGCCGCGCGGCGACGCAGGGCTGGCCCGCCGACACCCGCCCCGCCGTGCGCGACGTCCGCGAAATCGGCGGTTTCGGGGTCACCGGCACGGTCGATGGTGCAGCGGCCGCCTTTGGCCGGCCGGATCTGTTCTTGCGGGAGGGGATCGCGGCGCCCGCGCCCCCCACCCATGACGGCCCGATCGCCGGCGTGAGCCATGGCGGCGTCTTCCAGGGCTGGCTGCTGTTCGCCGATCAGCCGCGCAATGAGGCGCCGGAGGCTTTGGCCGATTTGCGCGGGTTGGGGCTATCCCGCCAGGTGCTGCTGACCGGCGACCGGGCGGCGGTGGCGGTGCGGATCGGGGCGGAGCTCGGCATCTCCGACATCGCCGCGGAGGCCTTGCCGGAACAGAAGATGCGGCGCGTGCTGAAGGAAATCGATGCCGGCTACCGGCCGATGGTGGTGGGCGACGGCATCAACGATTCGCTGGCCTTGAAGGCGGGGGCGATCGGGATCGCGATGGGCGCGCAGGGCACCGACGTGGCGCTGGCCTCGGCCGATCTGGTGCTGATGACGAGCGACCTGCGGCGTCTGGCGACCGCGATTCGCCTGAGCCGGCGGTGCCGGCGGACAATCCATATTAACGTCGCCATCGGCCTGGGCTGGACGATCGTGCTGATCGTGCTCGCGGCGGTGGGGGCTTTGGGCACGCAAGGGGCGATCATCGCGGCGTTGTTGCACAATTTATCGACATTTTTGGGCCTGGGTAACGCCGGACGGCTGCTGTTGTTCGATGAGACGGGTGCCGCGGCGGCCTGACACGTAAGGTTCATTTTTCTTCAACACCCGGAATGCGAAGGACGTGGTTAATACCATGCCGACGCGGGGGCTTAAGCCGATCCGTGACAACATTCGGGGATTTACAGATGTCGTTCCGCCACCTCCTTGCCAGCACCGCTTTGTGCGCCGGCCTTCTTGTTTCGGCGCATGCGCAAGCCGCCTCGCTGACCGGCAGCTTCGCCACCTGGGCCGCCGCGGTCACCGGTTATCAGACCATCAGCAACACCGGCGTTGCGCTGTACAATCCGATCACGTCGATCGTGGCGGCCGACGGAGCCGTGCTGACGCTGTCGGACGCGGGCGACACGGTGGCGCAGCCGTTTGACGGCTGGGGTCCGTGGTCGGGTGGCTACACCGGCGATGTGGTTGTGAAGACGCTGAAGACTGAGGTCTTCACCTTCGCGACCGGCCTGTCGGCCCTCGGCATGGATCTTTCGCCGGACCTGCCCTTCTTCGGTCCGTTTTCCGAGACGTTCACCGTGACCCTGTCGGACGGCACCACGGCGAGCTTCCCCAACACCTTCGCCCAGGGCGACACGCAGTTTGTCGGCTTCCTGAACGGTCACAACATCACGTCGATGACCATTACCTCGACCGTCAACGCCGATTTCGCGTTCGGCAATATCGTTGAAGCGCCGGAGCCGGTCTCGGCTTCGCTGCTGGTCGCTGGTATCGCGGGTCTCGGTCTGGTTCGCCGCCGCGCCCGCGGCTGAGGTCGGCCTCTGCTCAGAACACCACGGGTAAGCACGATGCCCGCCCGTGGCGTTCCATATTTTAAGCAGGCGACGCAATTTTAGAGCCTGTGAGACTGTTATTGCGCGTGATGCGGGTGTATAAGTCCCGCCATGATGTGGCAAAAACTGATCAGGCCAGGCCTTGTCCTGGCTGCAGCATTGATGGTCTCGCCCGGCGTTTCGCGGGCTGAACCTGCTGGCCTTGCCCTTGTTATCGGCAATTCGACCTATACCGGTCTGCAACCGATCCCTGGTTGCTCCTTGTCCGCGCGGTCGGTGGGTACGGTACTGAAGGCGCAGGCGTATGAGGTCCAGGAACGTTATGATCCTTCGGCTGGCCAGCTCAGTTCCGCCATTGCCGCGCTGACCCGCACACTTGAGGCCAATCCCAATCTTCCGCTGTTGGTCTATATCTGTGGTTACGCTGCTGGCGTGAACGGGCGGCCATTTCTGTTGCCGATAGCGGCGGCACCGCAGCAGGCGTCGGATGTCCTTTCGCAAGGCATGCTGGCGAAGTCGTTCCTGAATGCCATTGCGCCAGCGGATACAAGGGCGGCGCTGTTCATTTTCGACGCCGTGCCGACTCCAGGGCTGACGGACCCGCTCGGGTTTGGAAGTCTGGCAACCATCGAACTGCCGTCAAAGGTCGGTTTGTTCGGCGCGACTGAGCTCTCGGCCGATGGCCCGACCCCGCTGATCGGGGTTCTGGTGCCGCGTTTGAAAGAGAATCCGGCTATTGTAAGCGCGTTGATCGAACGCGCCGTCAAAGACCTCTCCGGATTGCGCAGCACCACCGTTGAGCTGCGCAAGCTGCCGGCGGACGTGGGCTACCTGATCGGCGCTCCGCCCCCACCGCCGCCGCCGCCCCCCCCTGTTGAGGTTCAGCCGGCGCCGCCTCCACCCGCCGAGGTCGTTGTGCCGCCACCGCCGCCGGTTCAGGCGCCTCCACCCGTGGTTGTCGCGGCACCAGCACCGCCGGTGCCGGCGGTGGCACCGTCACCCGCCGCTAATCTGCCGGTGGTGCCGGACGAGGCCCGCATGACCGATGCCGATCGACGGCTGGTGCAAACAGCGCTTGCCAAGATGGGCTATTATGATGCCAAAATTGACGGTGTCTTTGGCGCGGAAACCAGGGCTGCAATTCGACGCTTGCAGCACGAGCTTAAGGCACCCTTGACCGGGTTTATCACGGCCGAACAGGCCCGCGGGCTCTTCGCCCGCCAATAAGGAGTCATAAAGATGGGCTTGCGGGGTAAGTTCAACATAAGTCTGTTCGGCGTGTTCCTGATCGGTCTGGTTCTGCTGAGCGTCTTTTCCTGGCAGATCATTCGCGATAACGCGCGCACGGAAGTGATCAACGAGGCGCAATTGATTACCGCCGAAGCGATCGCCGTGCGCGGTTATACGGTTAATGAAATCCAGCCGCTGCTGGCGGAACAGAGCAAATCCCGCTTCCTGCCGCACACCATTCCGGCCTTCGCCGCGACATCGACCCAGCGCGATTTCAGCAAGACGTTTCCGAACTATAGCTACAAGGAAGCGGCCTTGAATCCCACCAATCCGGGGCATCGCGCCAGCCCGGAAGAAGCCGCGATCATCGAAGAATTCCGCAAGGACCTGACCAAAAAGACCATCATTACGACGCGCGAAACCCCGGCTGGTACGGTGTTGTCGGTCTCTCGCCCGATGCAGATCACCAATGGGGCCTGCCTGAGCTGTCACTCGGTGCCGAGCGCCGCGCCAGCCTCAATGATTGACGTGTACGGCCCCGCCAACGGCTTCGGCTGGACGTTGAATGAAGTTATCGGTGCCCAGATCGTCACGGTTCCGATGCATGTCGCGCTTAATCGCGCCAATTCGATCTTCGTCACGTTTATCGGCGGCGTCGTGCTCATTTTCGCGGTGGTGATGGTGCTGCTGAATATCTTGTTGCATTTCGCCGTCATCCGGCCGATCCGTGCGATGTCCGATATGGCTGTCAAAGTGAGCACGGGGGAAGCAGGGGACGCTGAGTTCGTCGTCAGCGGCAAGGACGAGATCTCGTCGCTTGCGCAGTCTTTCAACCGTCTGAAACGTAGCCTTTCCAGTGCGATGAAGATGTTGGAAACCTGATCAATGTCCGGAAGCCGCGCGCAGCCCGAAGAGATCGGCCGCTATCGTATCGACCGGACACTCGGCACCGGTGCGATGGGGGTCGTCTATCTGGCTCATGACCCGATGATCGAGCGGCCGGTCGCGCTGAAATTGATCCGTGCCAATCTGCTGTCGGAAGCAGACCGAACCGAATATGTCGAACGCTTCATGCGGGAAGCGCGGGCCATCGGCCGGTTCCATCACCCGAATATCGTGTCGATCTATGACCTCGCCGTGCACGAGGGCAATCCGTTCCTCGTCATGGAATATGTGCAAGGCGAAACCTTGTTTCAGATCATCCACCGCAGCGGCCGCTTCGCGCCGCCCTTCGCGGTGGCGATCATGCAGAAGGTTCTGCTCGCACTGGGGGCGGCGCATGACGCCGGCATCGTCCATCGCGACGTCAAGCCGGCCAATGTCATGCTGACCATGGATCATCAGGTCAAAATGATGGATTTCGGCATCGCGCGCGCCGATATGTCCGAACTGACCCAACCCGGTGCGATGATCGGTACGCCGCGCTACATGTGCCCCGAACATATTCGGGGCGATGCGGGCGATGCCCGTGGCGACCTGTTCTCGGCCGCGGTGGTGCTGCATGAAATGCTGATTGGTACCCCGGCGTTTGACGGCGGCTCGATGGTCGAAACGATGCACAAAGTGCTGAACATCGATCCGCCGGATCTGTCGGCCGTTGATGTCACGATCCCGCCGGCAGTCGCCGCCGTGGTCATTAAAGCTTTGTCCAAAAACCCCGATCAGCGCTACCAGACCGCGAAAGCGATGGCGGACGCGCTCGGAGAAGCGCTGGACCGCGGCGTCACGCCCGATGATACCGGGACCATTATCCAGTACCGCAAACCCCCGGCGTTCGTGGTGCCCGACGATCTGGCACGCCTGGCGGAGCGGGCGCTGGCTGAATCCCTCGGCCCGATGGCGAAGATCATGGTCAAGCGCGCGATCCCCGCGGCGAAGTCGGCGGAAATGTTCTGGGATTCTTTAGCCGAACACATTCAATCAGGGCCGGAACGCCAGGCGTTCTTGCGTAAGCGCCCGGATTAACGGGGGTTTATAGCAGTCGGCCGGACCAGCGACCGATTGCTATCTGGCTAAACCGTCATGGCCCGGCCTCGGGTCCGGCCGATGGCCGGCCCGAGGACAGGCTCCGGCCCGCCATGACGGTAGGGAGCGGCCG
>CAIUPC010000217.1 GCA_903900905.1 uncultured Acetobacteraceae bacterium | reverse complement strand
TGATGACCGGGCTGAGCCTGCAGATCCTGGGCTTCCTGCTGCTCTCCGCGCTCGATCCAACCTGGAGCGGCGCGCTGTCCGTCGCCTGGGTGGTGGCAGCGCAGGGCATTTCCGGGGTGGCGAAGGATTTCACCAAGACCGCGTCCAAATCCGCGATCAAGGCGACCTCCGACGGCGGTTCCGGCCAGTTGTTCAAATGGGTTGCCTGGTTCACGGGGTCCAAGAACGCGATGAAGGGCGTCGGCTTCTTCCTCGGCGGTCTGCTGCTGGAGGCGTTCGGCTTCCGCGGTGCCCTCTGGCTGATGGCCGGCCTGCTGGGCGTCGTGCTGGCAGGTGTGACGTTCAGCCTGCCGCGCGAACTGGGCAAGGCCAAGGCGTCCAGGTCGTTCCGGGAGTTGTTCGCCAAGACCCGCGCCATCAACCTGATGGCGGCGGCGCGGGTGTTTCTGTTCAGCTCCCGCGATGTCTGGTTCGTGGTGGGCTTGCCGGTTTACCTCTACGCCCATGGCTGGCGGTTCACGGAGGTGTCGGGCTTCATCGCCGCCTGGACCATCGCCTATGGGCTGGTGCAGGCCATCGCCCCCTCGGTCATTCGCCGCAGCCCCGATGGCCTGTCGCGGGAAGTGCCGGAGGCGCGGCTCTGGGGCGCCATCCTCGCCGCCATTCCCCTGGCGCTGGCGGTGATCCTGAGCCAGACCCACACCGCCCGCCCGGACCTGATCGTGACCGCCGGGCTGGGCGTGTTTGGCTTCGCCTTCGCGGTGATCTCGTCGCTGCATTCCTATCTGATCCTCGCCTATGCCGGCTCGTCCAAAGCGGCGGAGGATGTCGGCTTCTATTACGCCGCCAATGCCGGTGGCCGGTTGTTCGGCATCCTGCTATCCGGCGCATTGGCGACGGCGGGCGGGTTGGAGGCCTGTTTATGGGGCTCCGCCGCGATGCTGGGTCTGTGCTTCACCATTACCCTGGTCCTGCCCACCGTGGCGGCGGCGCGACGGGCCGCGGCTTAAACCATACCTCTCAACCACTGACGCAGAGGTGCACGCACTCCCGTCATGCCGACGTAGGTCGGCATCCACGCCTTTCCCGGTTGCAACCGCCGAAGGCGTGGATGCTGACCTGCGTCAGCATGACGCGGGGGGCAGACGCCGGTGAGTCACAGTTTATGCCTCATGGCACTAACTTAACGAACGGATCATCTAATGGACCAGCCTTCCCCCGCCTCGAAGCTCGGCGTGTTCGAGCGTTACCTGACCCTCTGGGTCGCGCTGTGCATCATCCTCGGCATCGCCCTCGGCGCCCTCATCCCCGCCCCCTTCCAAATCCTCGGTCGGCTCAGCCTCGCCAACGTCAACATTCCGGTGGCGCTGCTGATCTGGCTGATGATCGTGCCGATGCTGCTGCGGGTCGATTTCACCGCCCTCGGCACCGTCGCGCGGCATTGGCGGGGTATCGCCGTGACCGTCGGCATCAACTGGCTGGTCAAACCCTTCTCCATGGCATTCCTGGGTTGGCTCTTCATCCGGGTGGTCTTCCGCGCCTGGCTGCCGGCGGATCAGATCGATAGCTACATCGCCGGCCTGATCCTGCTCGCCGCCGCGCCCTGCACGGCGATGGTCTTCGTCTGGTCCAACCTGTCGGACGGCGATGCCAACTTCACCCTGAGCCAGGTGGCGCTGAACGACGCCATCATGATCATCGCCTTCGCCCCGATCGTCGGGCTGCTGCTCGGCCTGTCGGCCATCACCGTGCCCTGGGACACGCTGTTCCTGTCGGTCGTGCTCTATATCGTCATTCCGCTGGTGGCGGCGCAGCTCTGGCGCAAGGCCCTGCTGGCCAATGGCGGGGAGGCCGCTTTGGCCGCCACCCTGCGCGCCCTCGGCCCGGCGTCTTTGGTCGCGCTGCTGGCGACGCTGGTGCTGCTGTTCGGCTTCCAGGGCGGGCAGATCCTGGCGCAGCCGCTGATCATCCTGATGCTGGCGGTGCCGATCATCATACAAGTGTACTTCAATGCCGGCCTGGCCTATTGGCTCAACCGCGCCTGCGGCTCGCCGCATAACGTCGCCGCCCCCTCCGCGCTGATCGGTGCCAGCAACTTCTTTGAGCTCGCGGTGGCCGCGGCGATCAGCCTGTTCGGCTTTCAGTCCGGTGCGGCCCTGGCGACGGTGGTGGGCGTGCTGGTCGAGGTGCCGGTGATGCTCTCGGTTGTGCGGATCGTGATGGCGAGCCGGGCCTGGTACGGCCACAGGTCAGCCAAATAGGAACCGGCGCGCCATTCAGCGGCCTCTTGCCAAGGCGGGGATAATTCTGTAGCGAACGCTCCAATTCAACCGCGATCCCGCAGGACCCCTTGGCGCGCCCCAGAGCTTTCGATCAAAGCACCGCCCTCGACGCCGCCACGCAGCGCTTCTGGGCCGCCGGCTATGCGGCCACCTCGGTGCGCGACCTGGGCGAGTCCATGGGCCTCAGCCAGGCCAGCGTCTACAACGCGTTTGGTGACAAACGGGCTTTGTTCACCCAGTGCCTCGACCATTACCTCGACGCGAATATGCGTGCCCGCATCACCCGGCTCGAACCGTCGCTGCCGCCAAGGCAGGCGATCGAGACCTTCCTGCATGAGATCGTGGAGCGTTCCCTCGAAAACCGCCTCGGCTGCATGCTGGCCAATGCGGCGCAGGAGGTCGCACCCCACGACACAGTGATCGCGGCCATCATCGCCGAACGCATGGGCGAGCTGGAATCCTTCTTCCGTCGCTGCACCGAGGCCGGGCAGCGCGCAGGCGCCATCGCCGCCTCCGTTGACCCCATCGCGACCGCGCAATTGCTGCTGACCACGGTGATGGGCCTGCGGGTCCTGGCCCGCGGCTATCCGCTACGAGATCTGCTGGAAGGCGCGGCGCGTCAGGCGCTCAGTGTCCTCGGCAGCCCCACGACGCAGCCGACAGAAAGGAACACGCCATGATCCGCTTCTATTACCACCCGACGCCGAACCCGCTGAAAATCTCCCTCTTCCTCGAAGAGACGGGCCTACCCTACGAGATCGTTCCGGTCGACACGAGCAAGGGCGAGCAGCACACGCCGGAATTCAAGGCGATCAACCCGAACGCCAAAGTGCCGGCCATCGTCGATACCGACGGTCCCGGCGGCAAGGAAGCGCGGGTGTTCGATTCCAGCGCGATCCTGCTGTACCTGTCCGACAAGACCGGCCAATTCGGCGGCGCACCGGAAGACCGGACCGAGATCCTGTCCTGGCTGTTCTTCATCGCCTCCGGTCTCGGCCCGTTCTCCGGCCAGGCGGTGCATTTCCAACTCGCCGCGCCCGCGGGCCT
>CAIUPC010000216.1 GCA_903900905.1 uncultured Acetobacteraceae bacterium | reverse complement strand
GGCCCGGACAATCCGGGCCAAGAAGATATTGAGCACGACAGACCAAATTCGTTCCCACGATCTGTGAATCCGGTAGGGCTTGACCCGAGCACCCCCTCCCGCACGAGCCGTGAGTCAGGGACGACTGCTGTAAGCGACAGGACCTGTGGAGGTGCTCGGGTCAAGCCCGAGCATGACGAAAGTGCAGCCGCCTTGCTCTCCCGATATTCAAACGGAACGCCGCTAGCCCAGCCCGAGGATGACGCGGGGTGAGGGAAGGATGATTCGGCTGAGACCATCCCCACCGCGAGAACCAGCAACGGGGTAAACACATCCGGGGTCAGCTCACTCACCAGAAACGGCAGCCAGGTCCCGGCCGCCAGGGGCAGGACCAATACCGGCAGCCACCGCCCATCCAGCCCCGGCCAGATCATCGCCACCGTCCGCCGCAGCACCCAGGCCGCGATCAGCGCCTGCGCCATCACCACCGGCCAGGTGGTGATGGTGGCATGCAGGAACAGCATGAAAACACTATAAAAAGCCGGTCGATCCCAGCCGAGGTAGCGGTGGATCGCCTGGGACAAATAGGTCCCGGTATCGGCGAACACGATCGGATACCCGTTCCACAGCGCCGGCCACAGCAGCAGGGCCGCGGCCAGGGGAACGGGCCAGAGGCAGCGTGTCCGCTTAGTTCCCATAGCCATCCGGATGCGCTTTTCGCCAGGCGAAGGCGGTGCGCACGATCTCATCGAGGGAGGCGAAGCGCGGCTGCCAGCCAGCCGCCTGCGCCCGGGCCGAGGCGGCGACCAGTACCGCCGCATCCCCCGCCCGGCGCTCCGCCATGCGATAGGGAACCTTCAGGCCGGACACCAGCTCCACCGCCTCGATCACCTGCAACACCGAATGCCCGGCGCCATTGCCGAGGTTCCAGGTCACGTCGCCCTGATCCATCGCGTCGAGCGCCAGCAGATGCGCGTCGGCCAGGTCGCAGACATGCACGTAATCGCGCACCGCCGTGCCGTCCGGGGTCGGGTAATCGGCGCCGAACACGTCGAGCGCACCGCGCCGCCCCAGCGCCGCATCGATGACGAGGGGGATCAGATGCGACTCCGGCCGGTGATCCTCCCCAAGCCGACCGGCGGGGTCGGAGCCGGCGGCGTTGAAGTAGCGCAGCCGGGCGTAGCGCATGCCATGCACCTGGCTGGCCCAGCGCAGCGCCCGCTCGATCATCCATTTGCTGTCGCCATAGGCCGAGGCCGGGTCGATCGGGGCATCCTCGGGGATGGGCTCGTGCCCCTCGGTCGCGAACAAGGCGGCGGTGGAGGACAGGATGAAGCGGCCAACGCCATGACGAATGCAGGCATCGATCAGCAGCATGCCGTTGCCGGCATTTTCGATCAGGTAGCGCAGAGGTTCGCGCATGCTCTCGCCCACCTGCGAAAGAGCGGCGAAGTGGAACACCGCATCCCAGGGCCCCTCGGCCAGCACGCGATCGACCAGAGCGGTGTTGGCCAGCGTGCCTTCGATCAGCGTCACCCCATCCGGGACCGAGGCCGCGTGGCCGGTGCGCAGATCGTCGAACACCACGACGGAGTCGCCACGCTTGTGCAGCGCATCCACCAGATGGCTGCCGACAAAACCGGCCCCGCCGGTCACCAGAAAACGTCGGCTCATACTGCGCTATCCTCGGAAATAGGGTCTGTAGCGCGGGTGATAGACCCCCGCGTCGGGATAGCCGGAGCGCACATGCGCGCGCGGGTCAACCCGGGTCAGAACCGTTCCGATGAGATGGGCGCCGGAATCGCGCAATTGGTCCGCGGTCCGGCGCACCACCATGCGCGGCGTGTCGCGCCAGCGGATGCACAACAAGGTGCAGTCCGCCGCCGCCGCGATGGCCCGCGCCTCACTCAGGGCTTCCAGCGGCGGGGTGTCGAGCAGCACGAGGTCATAGAGATCGCGCACCTGCTCCAACAGCAAACGCATCGCGGCCGACAGAAACAGGTCGAGCACATCGCTGGTCACCCGTCCCGCCGGGACGAAATCCAGACCGGTGAGCGGGTCGGTGCGCAGGATATCCTCGAACACGGCGTCACCGCGCAGCAGGTCCACCAGCCCTTCCTGACTCTCCGCCCCCATCATCCGGGCGAATTTGGGCTGGCGCAGGTCGCATTCGATCAGCAGCACGCGCTCACTGCCGGCCCGCGCGGCGCGGCCGAGTGACAGGGTCAGGGCGGTTTTGCCCTCCCCCGGCTGGGCGGCGGTGATG
>CAIUPC010000215.1 GCA_903900905.1 uncultured Acetobacteraceae bacterium | reverse complement strand
GCCATTGGGCACGGTTCAACCTCGTCATGCCGACGGAGGTCGGCAAACACGCCTTTGCAGCGTTCGACAGGCGAAAGGCGTGGATGCCGACCGCCGTCGGCATGACGGGTTTGCCGGCGCCGACCCTTCATTGGCCGTACCGGCTGGTATTGGGCGCCCATCCCCCAACACCAATGGCCCACCCCAACCAACAGGCCTCGCACCCATGACCGCCCCCCGTATCGCCCTCCTGGGCTTCTCCATCGAGTGCAACCGCTTCGCCCCCGTGGCCACGCAAGCCGACTTTGAGGCGCGCACGCTGATGGGCGGGGCGGCGATGCTGACCAATGCGCGGCTGCCGGCGCCCTCCATGCTCGGCGAGATGCCGGGCTTCGTCGCCGATATGGACGCGGCCGGCGCGTGGGAGCCGGTGCCCAGCCTGCTCGCCATGGCCGAACCCAACGGCCCGGTCGAAGCCGCGTTCTTCGGCCGCATGATGGAGTCGTGGAAAGCCGACCTGACCGCGGCCGGGCACCTCGATGGCGTCTATTGCGTGCTGCATGGCGCCGGCCTGACAACCGAGGACGACGATCCCGAAGGCACGCTGCTGGCTATGATCCGCCGCGTGCTGGGCAACGATATCCCGGTGGTCGCCAGCTACGATCTGCACGCCAACGTCTCCGCCGCCAATGTGGACCTGGTCAACGCCTATGTTGGCTATCGCACCAACCCGCATCTGGACATGCGCGAGCGTGGCGCGGAATCGGCGCAGATCATGCGCCAATTGCTGGCCGGCACGAAAACCTGTCTGGCGTCGATTCGCCTGCCCATCGTGCCGCCGACGGTCACGATGCTGACCGGCCCGAGCGCACCGCACCGGCCCTATGGGGAGCTGATCGACCTCGGCCAGCGGCGCATGCGGGAGGCGCCGTACGCCGGCCGGGTCCTGAATGTCTCGGTCATGGGCGGCTTCGCCTTTGCCGATACGCCGTTCAACGGCCTGACCGCCGTCGTCACCGCGACCGACAAAGCCGCCGCCCAAGCCCTGGCGCGCGAAATCGCCGAGGCCGGCTGGGCCCGCCGCGACCAGTTCCGGCCGTCTTTGACCAGCCTGGACGATGCCGTCGCGCTGGCCAAAACGACTGAAGACCCGGCCACTCCCGCGCTGGTTTTCGCCGATGTCGCTGATAATCCCGGGGGCGGCGGGCGCGGCAACACGATGTGGATCCTGGAGGCGTTCCTCAAGGCCGGCATCCGCGATGCGCTGGCGGGCGTCATCCACGACCCCGCCCTCGCGACCGAGGCGCGGCTGCATGGTGTTGGCAAGACCTTCGCTGCCCGGTTCAATCGGGATGGCGGCGATGAATTCTCCAAACCGTTCGAAGTCCAGGCGACCGTCCGTGCCCTCGCCCCGCAATTCCTGCGGGGGCGGCGGGGGATCTATGCCAATAATACGCTCGATATCGGTATCGGCGTCGCGCTCGATATCGCCGGCATCACGGTGGTGGTGCTGGGCAACCGCTACCAATGCGCCGATCCGGTGTTTTTTGAAGCGTTTGGGCTGGATATCGCGGCGGCGCGGGTTGTGGTGGTCAAGTCCCGGGGCCATTTCCGCGGCGGCTTCGACGAATTCTTCCTGCATGAACACGTGGTCGAGGTCGATGCACCCGGCCTGACGAGCCCCATCCTGTCGCGATTCGCCTGGCGCCATATGCCGCGGCCGGTGCTACCGATCGACGCCTCCGCTGAATGGACACCGCCCGCATGAGATTAGCCGACTTACCGACGCCCTGCCTGGTTCTGGATCGGGGGGTGCTGGCGCGTAACATCCGGGCGATGGCGGGATCGCTGGCGCGGCTCGGGGTGCCGTTGCGCCCGCACATGAAGACCGCGAAATCCATCGACGTCGCCCGCATGGCGCTGGTCGGGCAGCCCGGCGGCATCACCGTGTCCACCCTGGCGGAGGCCGAGTATTTCGTCGGCCACGGCATTACCGACATCCTGTACGCGGTCGGCATCACGCCGCAGAAGCTGGACCACGTCGCGCAACTGAACGCCGCCGGGGCCGATATCATCGTCATCACCGACGATCCCGACATGGCCAGCGCCATCGCCGCGCATGCCACGCCGCCCCGGGCGCTGATCGAGGTCGATTGCGGGGAGGAACGCGGCGGCGTCACCCCGGACAGCCCGGCGTTACTGGATCTCGCGGCACGACTGGGGCCGTATCTGGTCGGGGTGATGACCCATGCCGGCCATTCCTATGCCGGGCGCAGCACGATCGACATGGCCCGCATCGCTGAGCAGGAGCGCGCGGCGATCACCCGCGCCGCCACGCGGCTGCGTGAGGCGGGGCATGCGATCACCATCGTCTCCGCCGGCAGCTCCCCCACCGCGCTGCATGCCGAGAATCTGGCCGGTGTCACCGAGATGCGAGCGGGTGTCTACATGTTCGGCGACCTGTTCCAGGCGGAGATTGAGACCCATGCGATGGATGGCATCGCCGTCACCGTGCTGACCAGCGTTATCGGCCGCCGCCCGGGCAAGGTGCTGGTGGATGCCGGCGGGCTGGCGCTGTCGAAGGATCGCAGCACCGAGGCCGCGCCCCGCGACTATGGTTTCGGGCTGGTGCTGGACGCGAGCGGGCGGCCAGGCTACGGCGATGCCCTGGTGAAGCGCGCTTACCAGGAGCATGGGGTCATCGAATTCGACCCCGCCCGGCCCATCGACCTGCCGGTTGGCGGGCGGCTGCGAATCGCCCCGAACCACACCTGCATGACGGTCGCGGCGCATGACCGCTATTTCGTGGTGGACGGCGAGGATGAAGTTGTTGCCATATGGACCCGCGTGAACGGCTGGTAGCCGTTACGCGCCGCGTGCTCGCCGCATGAAGGAGGCGTGTTTTCCGTCAGTCCCCCCCTAAACCAGAGCGGCCGTTCTCCGGCGCCGTGGCATTGCTCGGCTTCGTCGGGCTGTGCCTGCTGGTTGGCGCCGCCGGCGGGGCGGTCACGGCGGATGCGGTCAAGACCTGGTATCCAACCCTGATCGCGCCGCCGGGAACCCCGCCCAACTGGCTCTTCGCCCCGGTCTGGACCACGCTCTACCTCATGATTGGCTTCGCCGCCTGGCTGGTCTGGCTGCGCCCGGCAGCGTTCAGGCCCTTGCGCCTGTGGGGATGGCAGATCGCGGCCAATGCGGCCTGGTCCTCGGCGTTTTTCGGGCTGCGCAGCACCGGGCTGGGCCTGGCCGTCATCCTGGTGCTGGTGGCGCTGATCGGGCTGACCATCCGCGCCTTCCACCGGCGCCAGCCGCTGGCGGCGTGGTTGATGGGCCCCTATCTGGCATGGACGCTCTATGCCACCTATTTGAATGCCGGGTTCTGGTGGTTGAACCGGGGCTGAGGTATCGTCACGTCATGTTCATGCACTTGCTTCGCCGCGCCCGCCCGCTGTTGCTGCTGACGCCTTGCGTCATGCTGGCCGCCCCCTCCTACGCCCAAGGGGTGCCTGGCGCCCCGACCGGGACCGGTGGCATCGCGACCGGTCAGCGGCATGGCGGCGCCGCCACCGCCCCCCGGGTCGCCGAACCGGCGGCCCTTCCTGGCGCGCAGCCCCGGCGCGGACCAGCCCCCGCCGCCAATACCGTCGGCACGCTCGGGCCAACCGATGCGCTGTTCGACGCGGTCAATCGCGGCGATGTCGCCGCTGCCCGCGATGCGGTGAGCCGCGGAGCGGACATGAACCAGCAAAACGTGCTGGGCCTGACGCCGTTGGAACTGTCGGTGGACCTTGGCCACAACGACATCGCCTTCCTGCTGCTGTCGCTGCGTGGCGCCGAAACCGCCGGCAAAGCCGGGTCTGGCGCCTCCAAAGCAGCCGCCATGCCGGCTCGGCCGGTGAGCCCGCCGCGCCCGGCCGCGGCGGCGGCCGTGACCCCGGTGAAAGCCCCCGCCGCGCCGCGACCCGGCGCCTCCGATGGTGGGGCGCCGATCCCGAACGCGGGGTTCCTGGGGTTTAACAACGGGCGGTAGAGGCAGGCCGCCTCTACCCCCGATATTCCAGCACATGCAGGCCGGCGTTCCAGTCTGACAGGTAGACAATGCCCTCTTTGGTCACGTAGGCGTCGCAGGTCTGCGCGGCCAAGGCGATATTCGGGCGCGGATCGATCAGCTTCTTCGGCACCGGCGGAATCCAGTACGCGACTTCCTTGGGGGCGAAGGCGTCGCGGATGTCGAACACCCGCAGGCCGGCATTGTGATAGGTGGCGAAGATCGTCGTCTCCGACTGGAACGAGCCGGGCCGATTTTCGTGCAGATTATGCGGCCCGAAATTCCCGAGTTTGCAGTAGTCGCGCTCCGTCGGCGTCGGCAGGGTGGAAATAGGGACCGGGTTCTCCGGCGCGCGCACGTCCAGCACGAAGGTGTGGAACGTTCCCTTGGCACACTTGTCCGCGTTCGACTCATCGGCCACCACGACCAGATTGCGCCCCGGCAGCGGCAGCGGGGTATGCGTCCCGCCCGGAAACGGCGGCGACCAGTTCAGGCGGGAGAGCAGCTTGGGCGCGGTGGGATCGCTGATGTCGTGGATGGTGAAGCCGCCATCGCGCCAGGCGGCGTAGCCCTTGTCGCCGGCGGTGATCATGTGATGCAGCGCCCAGCGCTTGCCCTTTGGCGCCAGCGGCGTTTCCCCCGCGGCGCGGTTCATGCCGGGGAGCCACCATTTCGACACGATCTCCGGCTTCGTCATATCCTTCAGATCGACGATGCACAGACAATGATCGGTCATGCCGTCGAAATGCGCCGAGACATAGGCGTAACGGCCGCCGACCCACCAGAGGCGGTTGATGCCGAGGCCGGGCATTTCGAGAAAGGCGATCTCCCGCAGTTCCGTTGGTTTGGAGATGTCGTGGATCGACAGGCCGGAGCGGAACTTTTTCTTGTTGGTGATGCTGTCGGCGAGGTTATTCTCGAAATAGCCGCGCATGCTGTCATAGCTCTGCATGGCCACGATATTGGCGCCGTTGGCGACCAGCATGATGTCGCCGGCGACCTGCATATGGTGCGTGCGGGTGAAATC
>CAIUPC010000214.1 GCA_903900905.1 uncultured Acetobacteraceae bacterium | reverse complement strand
TGGCCGATAGCGGGTAGCTCCAGCGCCGGCCGACAACGCGGATGGCGCCGAGGTAATCGCCCAGCCGCCGCGCCAGTTCCCGCTCAAACCGCGCGTCATCCAGCGCCATCATGCGCGCCGCCGTCGCATGCCGCTCGGTCCAGACGATGGCGGACACGTTTGGGGCGCCCCCGGCCAGGGCATCCGCGCTCGGCGCCATCGGCAGCAGCGCGAAAGGCCCGGCGGGGAGGAAATGTTCCAGCGCGATGCCGTGATGCGGCTGTTCGTGGCTGATGGCGCAGACCATGCCGGTCTGGCCATAGGGCAAACGCGTGACCGGAATGCCCGCCTGCTCCCGCAAGGGCGAGTTGCGCCCTTCCGCGGCGATGACCAAACGGCATTCAATCTCCGGCCCGCCGGCGATGCGCACGGTAACGCCATCGGCCCGCCGCTCAACTGATGCCTCGGCCGGGGCCATCACCCGCAGCGCCGGCAAGGTCCGCATATGCGCGTTCAGCGCGATGCGCAGGCCGCGCGCCTCCACCATCCAGCCGAAGGGGCCGGTATCGGGGCCGAGTTCCTGGTGGTCGAAATGCAGATGCAGCCGCGAGGCCGGGCGCCCGACGCGGCCATCGGTCACGCGGATTTCCTGGATGGGCTGCGGCACCGCCGGCAAAGCGGCCCAAAGGCCGGATTCGTCCAAAAGCCGGCGTGACCCGGCGGAGATCGCATAGGCGCGGCCGTCGAACGCCGGGTGCTCCATCGGCGGCAGCGCGGCGCGATCGACCACGACCGTGCTGATCCCGGCGGCCGCCAGGCGGCAGGCCAGGCTGCCGCCGACGGGGCCGGCGCCCATCACGCAGATATCGGCGGTCACAGCCGGTTTTTGCTCGCTCATGCTTCGCCTCGTGCAGACCGCCCAAACAATGGGCAGCGATTTCAGACCTGTTTTCCGGCATTTTCGGGGCATCTGCACGTCTGTTGTGCGATCGCCCCTGCCCATTGGAGCGGCACATTGGCCCCCCGAGCCAACCTCCGCAAGCCACTGATTTTGGCACGATTGTTGGTCTGACCAAGGGCAAACAGAGAGGAAAAAATCGATGCAACATATCGAGGCAGGCGACGTCGCGTGGGTCCTGGTCAGCACTTTGATGGTGCTCATGATGACCATCCCCGGGCTGGCGCTGTTCTATGCCGGCATGGTGCGCAAGAAGAATGTGCTGGCAATCATGATGCAGTCGTTCAGCCTCTGCGCGGCGATGACGGTGGTGTGGATGGTGGCCGGGTATTCCATCGCTTTCACCAACGGCAATGCCTGGTTCGGCGATATGTCGCGCTTTTTCCTCAACGGCCTCGCCGATCGCTGGGATCAGCCCTTCACGCTGGGTGCCGGCACCGATAACGCGCAGCCGACGACCATCCCCGAAAGCGTGTTCCTGATGTTCCAGATGACCTTCGCCATCATCACCCCGGCGGTGGTCACCGGCAGTTGCGCCGATCGGATGAAATTTTCGGCGATGCTGGTGTTCTTCACGATGTGGTCGCTGCTGATTTACGCGCCGCTCGCGCATTGGGTCTGGAGCGCGACCGGCTGGCTCGCGGTCATGGGCGTGGCTGATTTCGCCGGCGGCACGGTGGTGGAGATCAATTGCGGCGTCACCGGCCTGGTCTGCGCTTTGGTGCTCGGCAAGCGGCTGGGCTTTGGGCAGGAGAACATGGCGCCCTGGAACCTCTCCTATGCCGTTATCGGCGCCTGCCTGCTGTGGGTGGGCTGGATGGGCTTCAACTCCGGTGGCGCGTTGGGGGCGAATGCGCGGGCCGGGATGGCAGTGCTGGTGACGCAGATCGCGGCGGCCGGGGCGACGATCTCCTGGACCTTCGCGGAGTGGTGGCTGCGCGGCAAACCCTCCGTCCTCGGGGCGATTTCGGGCGCGGTGGCGGGTCTGGTGGCAATCACCCCGGCGGCGGGTTTCGTGCTGCCGGGGCCGGCTCTGGCGATCGGGCTGGTCGCGGGAGTGGTCTGCATGTGGGGTTCGACGAGCCTGAAGAAAGCGCTGGGCTATGACGACAGCCTCGACGCCTTCGGCGTCCACGGCATCGCCGGCATGATCGGCATGCTGGCCACCGGCTGGTTCGCCTTCGGGCCGCTGAGCGCGACCAAGGACGCGCCGGAAGGCATGGCCATCGGCGGCGCCCATCTGCTGGGTGTGCAGGCAGTGGCGATCGTTGCGACCATCGCCTATTGCGCGATCGGCTCGTGGATCCTGCTCAAGATCACCGACGCCATCGTCGGCCTGCGGGTCGCGACGGAGGAGGAGCGCGAGGGGCTGGATATCGTGCTGCATGGTGAGCAGGTGTTCTGAGCGGGGGGCGTTAAACCCCTCAGCGCCGGCGATGAAATCCGTCATCGCCAGCAGTGCAACCCGTCAGCGCCGGCGACGAAACCCGTCATCGCCGGGAAAAATATCCGTCATCCCCGGGCTTGTCCCGGGGACCAAGGTTTCCGCAGGTGCCGCGATTGGTCCCCGGG
>CAIUPC010000213.1 GCA_903900905.1 uncultured Acetobacteraceae bacterium | reverse complement strand
TTGCAAGGTGGCGACGGCCGGATCGATCAGGGCGTCCGACAGGTTGGTTTTCGGAAAGCGCGGGATGCAGTACCGGCCGCCCTTCATCAGGGTCTCCCGCATCACCGCGCCGAGTAAGCGGGCAATGCCGGCCTGCGGGTGGGTGTTCAGCGCTGCCAGGGCCAGAGGCTCGACCAGCCGCCAATACAGCCGCCCGCGGCGCACCGCATTGGCGACGACGATATCATCCTTGCCCTTGATTTTGACCAGGTCGCGCAGGCCGAAATAGTCCGAGAGCCTGGTCTCCGGCGGGCGGCGCTTCTTCGACAGCACCCACCAGGGAATACGGCCGCGGTTCGGGTGGACGGACCAGCGCTCCCCGGTCTTGAGGTCGACGAACGGGAAAATCGCCTGTGACGGTCCACCCATTCGGTCGGTGGCACCGATTTCCTCAATGAAATCGAAGGCGGCGTGGTTGCCGCTGAGGAGCAGATGGTTGCCATTATCGATCGTCAGATCGAGCTCGCGGTCGAAATACGAGCGGCAGCGCCCTCCGGCGGCGGGCCCGGCTTCGTGGACGGTCACAGTCCGGCCGACCGCCGTCAGCGAAAGCGCCGCGGAAAGTCCGGCCAGACCGGCGCCGATAACGTGGACATGGCTCATTGCGTCGGGGTTTTTGCATGTGAACCGGGCTGTCGCAATGGCCAAAATTGCAGCATCTGGCTCGCATGGTCACATGACAAACCATCAATATTCAGAGCAATCCGCGGCATCGGTTTCAAATTAAACAGAGTGCCCGCAACTCCCGCATCAATGCCGGCGGCAAATCCGCCATGCCGAGCGCCGGCGACGGCGCCCCCCAATCGGCCGGGGCGTCCTCGGCCCGCAAATAGCGCCAGCCTTGAAAGGGCTTTGTCGGCCGCCCCTCCAGTGGGACCAGCTCGGGGTCCAGGACCAGCGCGGTGCAGGCGCTGTTATCGGCGCGCCGATCCTCGATAATGTCGAGAATGCGCTGGCGGACCAGCATGGTGCCGTTGATCACCCAATAGATGGAGCCGCCGTCCAGGACCTCATCGCGCCGGCGGGGGGCGTTGCGGGTGCGGTGGCGCAAGGGCGGGTCGATCGCCGACCGCTCGGCCTGCCAGCCGCGCAGTTCCTCGATATCGCGCACGCCGACGGCCAGTTTGGTGAGATGCAGCATGCGGCGGACTCGGGCTGAACGGGGAATTCCTATCATGCCATGGTACGGGCGCTTTGTCTCCGGCTGGCGGGCGGCGCCGGTTCGTGCTGGGGTGGGTGCCGCATCCACACGCCCCCAACGGAGGAAACAATGGCAAAAGGCATTCTGGCCGTCGCGTTCGATTTCACCAACGCGCATGAAGACGAATTCCACGACTGGTACGATCTTGAGCATATCCCGGAGCGCCAGCGCGTCCCCGGTTTCGGCACCTGTGAGCGCTGGATCAGCGTCGCCAACCCCAAGCACGCGGTCGCGACCTATGAGCTCGACAGCCTCGATGTGCTGCAAAGCCCGGCCTACAAGGCGATCGCTTATGAGAACCTCTCGGTCTGGTCCAAGCGTGTCGGCCCGATGTGCGACCGGCTGATGCGGTTCGATGGCACCCAGACCCTGCCCGGCGACGCCGTCGCCCCCGCGGGATGCAACGCGCTGCTGGTGAACGCCATGAACGTCGATCCGGAGCATGAGGCCGAGTTCAACGATTGGTACGACAATGAGCATATCCCGGCCTTGTCCAAGGTTCCGGGCACGATCAGCGCGCGGCGCTTCAAGGACATGAGCGGCACGCGCCGGTATCTGGCGCTGTATCATCTGGAGGCGCCGGAAGTGACGACCTCCGACGCCTGGAAATCCGGCGCCGGCACGCCCTGGTCGGCCAAATTGCGCCCGCATTTCCGCAACCATCTGCGGATCCTGACCCGGCGCTACGTCCGCGGCGCCTGAGCTTAGCAGCCAACCCAACAACGAGAGGAACCTCCCATGCCCCGCGTCCCCTTGATCACCCGTAAAGATCAGGTCCCCGAAGCGCATCACGGCATCGTCGATGGCATCGTCGGCAGCCGCGGCGCATTGGGCGGTCCCTTCGTCGCCTTCATGCATAGTCCTGAGATGGCCGCACGGGTCGCCCATCTCGGGACCCTCGTCCGGTTCGAAGGGAGCCTCGATTTCCGGGTCCGCGTCCTCGCCGCCATGGTGGTCGCGCGGGAATATGAGGCGATGTATGTCTGGGGCGCGCAGGCCGGCAGCGCCCGGCGGCAGAACGTGCCGGAAAGCACGATTACCGCCATCAAGGAGAACCGGTCCGACGGCATCCCGCCGGAGGATCTGATGATCATCGATTTCACCCGGCAGCTGCTGCGCAAACACCGGGCCGATGATGCCACCGCGACCGCGATGCTGACCCGTTTTGGGAATGATGAATATATCCAGCTTACGGGGGCGATCGGTTATTACAGCCTGCTGGCGATGACGGTGAACGCCTGTGAGCTGGATCCAGGGCCTGGGATGGAAGTGCTGAAGATCTGATAACAGACCGCATGAGATTGACCTGTTGGCACCCAAAACCGTCATGCACCGCCCACGGGTCCCGCCGATGGCCGGCCCGAGGACGGGCTCCGGCGGACCACCCTCGACTTTAATGCCGTAATCAGCAAAATCGTGGGTGGCGGGCCTGCGCCCGCCATGACGATAGCGAGCAGCTGGTATCACATCCCCCCCGGCCCAAACGCCGCCCTCAGAGCCGCGTACAGCGTTCCCCCAACAATAAATCCCACCAGCGTCCCATTGATCCGGACATATTGCAGGTCCTTACCCACCCGCAGTTCCAGCCGATGGGTCAGGGTGGCGGTGTCCCAGCTGGCGATGACCTGGGCGATGAAGCCTGACAGGCGCGTCTGGGCGGAGGGTAGCAGGCCCCGCACCGCGCCCTCGGCCGCGGTCTGAAGCCGGGCGCGGACGGACGGGTCGTCTTCCAGCATCGCGCCGAAATTGCCCAACGCGCCCTCCAGAAAGGTCATTGTCCGCCCGCCCGGCCGGGCCGCGTCAGCTTCCAGGGACAGGCGCAGGCGGGCCCAGATATCCCACAGCCAGGCCTGCACCGTCTCATGCGCGACAATGCCGCGGATCGCGGCCCCGAGTTCGGCCGCGCGGGCCGGGTCTTCCTCCATCCGCGCGATCTCATGGCGCACCCATTCGTCGAACGCGGCCCGCAGGTCGGAGCCATCGGGGCTCATTTTGTCCAACTCCGCCGTCAGCGTGGCCAGCACCCGGCGCGCGATGGATGCGCCCATGGCCCAGCCGACAAGCCGGCCGCCCTGCTCGCGCACCCGCGCTTCGATCGCGGCCCGCAGGGCGTCCTCCTTGCTGGCGATCAGGCTGCGCAGCTGGACCAGGACGAAGCCGAACACCTCCTGATGCCGCCCGCCCTCCACCAGACCCTGCAAGGCCCGGATCACCATGCGGTTGGCGCCGGGGCCGCTGAGAATGCGCGGCACGATGCGGGCAACAACCTTGCGCGCGCGGCCGTCCTCGACCGTGGCCAGCAACCTTGGCAGCATCCCCGCCAGAGTCGCCGCCATCGGCCGGGACGCCGCCGGATCGGCCAGGAAGCGGCGGAGAATGCCCGGAAGGTCGAGCGTGCCGAGCAGTGCGGCGATATCGCGCTCCGTAAAGACATGCGTCGACACAAAGCGGCCCAACGCCATCCCAAGCCGCTCTTTTTGCCGCGGGATGATCGCCGTATGCGGGATCGGCAGGCCGAGCGGGTGGCGGAACAGCGCCGTGATCGCGAACCAGTCAGCGATGCCGCCCACGAATCCGGCCTTGGCCGCCGCGCCCAGCAAGGCACGGGTGTATTCACTCGGCCACCACTCCACGGGTGTGCCGTATGCCAGGACCGTCAGGCCCGCCATCGCCACGAGCAAAGCCGTGGCAACGGCGCGGTGCAGGAACAACGCCCGGCGCGCCGCGGCGTCAGGATCAATGTCAGTCATGCGCGGCTCCGTCTACCGGCCGCATGGTTAGTCTGAAATCGCCTGTGGGAGAAGGAAGAACGCAGTGCTCACACGGGCGTGGCCGCATAGAGCTTCAGAACTGGCTGGCATGCGCGCAAAAGCCCTCATCCCTGGGCTTGTCCCCATGGGCGCTAACATAAATGGCAACGGCCTCCCTTCCGCGTCATCCCCGGGCCTGTACCGGGGACCAATCGCGGTACAAGCGGAAACCTTGGTCCCCGGGACGAGCCCGGGGATGACGGGTTTTTACTGCCATCTCTCACTATATTGGCACCCATGGGACTGGTGCCGGGGATGACGTGTTTTTAGGGCCCCCGGCTCTCACGGCGCATGGGCTGTTGCCGCCCTGTATCACGCTGGCATGGATCAGTTGGATCAGGTCACGGGCCTCGGCCGGGCTCAGGTCGGTGCCGAGCAGCAGCAGCGGGCTCACGGCGTATGGGCTGTTGCGTGCTTCGGGCTTGATGCGGTGGATCAGGGGCGTCAGCGCCTCCATCGGCAGGCCGGTTTTGACAACCGCGGTGAGGACCCGGTTGCGGGCGGTCAGAACAGCGGTTTGTGCCTGCAGGGCGCGGAACGCGGGGCTGGACGTGGTGCGGGCGGCGGCGATGCGGGCCCGGCCCTCCGGTGTCCTCGGGCCGGTGGAGGCACCGCCATGCATGCGGCAGCGGCCGTTCTTCATCGCGGGGCCTTTGCAGGGGCAACCGGTGCGGGTTTTGGCACCGCAGCGGGGGGCGAGGTTCGGATTGCCGCGCGGATTGCCGTTGCGCAGCGGGCCGATGGGCGGCGCCTCACGGCGTATGGGGTTTTGCGGCGGTGCGATGGGCTCAGCCGGCACGCCGATCCCGGGAAGTGCCGCGGCATCCGCGCCTTTACCGTCGGGTCGGGCCACTGGCGCGGGCGGCGGAGAACCGGCCGCCTCACGGTGCATGGGCTGTTGCCGCCGCATCCGCATGACCGGGTGCCGGCCGGGGTCCCAGGTGCCCAGCATCGCCGCCATCACCGGAAACAGCGGCGGCGTCCTGTCGTCCCGGCGGCGCAGCAAGTCGGTGGGCTCGCCGCTCCACAGCGGTTTGGACGTGAGGCAGGAGGTCCAGAGCGGCGGCGGCTCACGGTGCATGGGCTGTTGCGGCGCGAGAAGCGCGTGCTGCGGGGAAGTGGCTCTGGGGTCACGATGGTTGTTCATGATGTGTTCATGGCATAGACGCCCGGCCGCGCCAACCAGATTGGAGGACATGGCGTTACTCTCCCCCTCCCCTTGCGGGAGGGGGTTGGGGGGAGGGGTATCTCCCCGAAAGCTGTGCCTTTTCACCCCTCCCCCCAGCCTTGGTCCGCTTTGCGGCCCAAGCCCTCAAGGGGAGGGGGAGACGCCATGGGTCACCATCCAGGGCGTTTGGCCCCATGCCAATCCGGCTCCCGCAGGGCAGCCGCCACCGCCGTGATCGGCCCCGTCCAGTCCCCGGATACGGCTTGCCGGAAAATGCGCATGCTCGGGTACCAGCGGCTATCAGCCCGCGCCTGCCCCCAGCGCCAGTCCGTCTGGAAGCGGTTGAGCAGCCAGACCGGCCGCCCCAGGGCGCCGGCGAGATGCGCCACAACGGTATCGACGCTGATCACGAGGTCGAGGCATTCCATCAAGGCCGCGGTCTCCGAGAGATCATGAAACCGGTAGGTCCAGTCCTGGATCGGGAATGGCGGCCTTTCCAGCGTTTCCCGCTGCAGCGACACGAAGCTGACGGCCTCGATCCCCCCCAAAGGCGCGAACAGCGCGGGGTCGATGCTCCGCACGGCGTCCTGCGCATATTTGCGATTGCCCGCCCAGGCCAGGCCCACTTTCCGCCCTGGCGTTGCCGCCAGCCTGGCCTGCCAGGCCGCGATGTCCTGCTGGCTGGCCGCCAGATAGGGGACGGAAGCGGGCACCGTTTCCGCCACGATGCCCAGCGCGCGCGGCAGGCTCATGACGCGGCAATGCACGTCGAATGCCGGGGACGGTGCCCCAAAAGCGACGATCTGAGAAACGCCGGGCAGGGTTTGGGCCAGCCGCCGCATCACCTCCGGCACTTCCACGATCACCCGCCCGGCGCGCTGTGCGGCCATGGGGATGAAGCGGCAGAACTGCACGAAGTCGCCCATCCCCTCTTCCATGGTGACGAACAGGGTTTTGCCGGTGATATCCTCGCCGGCCCAATCGTGGCCGGGAAACCGGGGTTGATGCCCGGACGCGGCGGTGCGGGCTTCGAAATGCTCCCAGCCCTCGGCGAAGCGCTCCGTCAGCAACAACAGGCTGGCGAGCGCGAAGCGGGCGACGCTGTCGCCGGGTTTGACTGCCAGCGTGTCGCGGAACGCGGCCACGGCTTCCTCCAGCCGGCCCTGGCCGCGCAACTCGTTCGCGCGGATGTAGTGGGCCTGGGCGGCTTCATCGATCCGGCCGAGCGCCTGTAAGATGGCCGCCAAAGTCTCCAGATAGGCCGGTTCCGCCGGGCGCTGATGCAGCGCATCGCCCAGAATCGCGAAAGCGGGTTCGGCGTGCCCCGTGGCGAGCGCGATCTGGCTTAGCAGGTGCAGCGCATCCGCATGCCCGGCGTCTTCGTCCAGCACGGCGCGGCAGGCCTCTTCGGCGGTGTCGAGATCGCCTTCCTGCCAGGCAGCGCGCGCGGCGCGGTATTGCGGATGCTGGGTCAGGGTGTTGGACATGGTGGCCGATCGGATCAGTTGGGTGGCGTGGCGCGCCAACTGACATCCTGATGGGGCGGGATCAACCCGCGCCGGACGATATCACCAATCGGTCATGAAACCGCGACAGCGGGGCCGAGGTACGGGGAAAGCCCCATGGGCGCTGACATGCGCGACGCCGGTCTCTCCTCCCCGTCATCCCCGGACTTGTTCCGGAGACCAATCGCGGCACAAGAGGAAACCTTGGTCCCCGGGACAAGCCCGGGGAT
>CAIUPC010000212.1 GCA_903900905.1 uncultured Acetobacteraceae bacterium | reverse complement strand
TTGGTGAACTGCAACCCGCCCGCCACCGCCGGGCCCAGGCTGTGCACGTCGCTCAGGAACATCAGCGGGGTCACGAAGATCTGTTTGGCCGGCAGTCCGAACTCGATCGCCTGCTTATAAGCATTGGTGGCATCGGTGCCGGCGTTGCACATCACCACGACCTCCGCGCCCGAGGCCTGGGCCGCCACCAGATACGACGCGAAGTCCGAACTCGCCAGCGGATGGCGCACCGTGCCCGCGATCTTGCCCCCGCCGGCCTTCACCGCCGCCAGCGCGTCGCCCGCCAGAATGTCGCCGAACGTGTAATCGGCGATCATGAAGAAGAACGAGGTCTTGCCCTGCGCCAGCATCGCCCGGATCAGCGGCGCGGTCGCGGCATAGGTATCGTGCGCCCAATGCACCGACAGCGGCGAGCACGCCTTGCCCGTCAGCACCGAGGTGCCAATCGACGTATACAGCGCGATCTTGTTCATCGGCGCGAGCAAAGGCTGCACCCCCAGCGCCACCGAGGTATTGGCGAAATCCACCGCCACCGCGACATTGCCGGGCCCAAACCACTCCTTCACGATCGCCAGCCCGACATCCGCCTTATTCAAATGATCGGCTGACAGCAGCTCAATCGGGCGGTTCAGCACCGTGCCGCCGGCATCGGCGATGGCCATGCGGGCGGCGGTGACGCCCCCCGGGCCGCTGACCGCCGAATAGGGGCCGTTCATGTCGTTGATGACGCCGATCCGCAGCGGGTTGGCGGCGCGGGCGCGGCGGGGCAGGGCGGTCGCGGTGGCCAGGGCGGCGGCGCCCGCCAGCACCTGCCTGCGGGTCGTCATCATTGGTTCGGTCATGATCGGTCTCTTCCCTCGTTGGCAGCTGAACGCGCCTTGCGCTCATAGTGCACGAGGGTTGAGGGGATTCAAGGCGGCGGGCTCCAGCGTGCCGCGTTTACCGCAGCCCGAGTTCCACTGCCTTGATCTGCATGGCCAGATGCCGCGAATACATGCGGCACTGGGAGAATGATCCGCCCGTGAACCATAGCCCCGGCTGCGGCGTCGCCATCCACATATTCGCCAGCTCCTGCGCGTCATCGAAGCCCCAGACCTGGCCGACCCGCGCGCCGATCTCCGGCCCGAACAGGGTGCCGACGAGGTGATCCGGCCCCTTATAGCCCGTGGCCAGCACCGCGAGTTCGCCCGGCAGGGTCCGGCCGTCCTTCATTTCGACGCCGTCGGCGGTGATTTGCGCGATGTCGTGGTATTGGATCAAGCCGATCTGGCCCTGGATCAGCAGTTCGGAGCAGCCGACATTGAAATAATAGCCGCCGCCGCGGGTGCGGTATTTCAGCGGCCAGCCGGTGCCGTCCTCCCCGAATTCCAGGCGGAAGCCGATCTTTTCCAGGCCTTCGAGCAAGGGCGCGTCCAAAGCGCGGGCCTTTGCGGTCAGGATCTTGTGCGCCTGCTTCATCACCGGCGTGGGGAAGGAGGTGTTGATGAGGTCGCGATCCGCCCGCGTCGGGCCGTCGCCGTAATAGATGCCGTCATAGAGCTGGGCGCTGGGCTCGACATTGACCACCAGCGTGGGGCTGCGCTGGACAATGGTGACATGCGCCCCGTTGCCGTGCAGCTCCTGCGCGATGTCATGCGCGCTGGTGCCGGTGCCGAACACGAAGACGTTGCGGCCCTTCCACTGCGCCGGTTCGGCGAAGCGGCTGGAATGCACCACCGTGCCGGCGAAACGGTCCAAAGTGGGGATCGTGGGCAGGTTGGGCGTGCCGCTGACCGAGGTCGCCATGATGATATGGCGTGGGTGCATCACCCGCTCGGAGCCATCGGCCAGCTTCAGGCGGGCGTTCCAGCAGCCGGCGGCGGCGTCGTAGTCGGCGCCCTCGAAGCTGGTCTGGGTCCAGAAGTCGATCTCCATCGCCTCGACATAGAATTCCAGCCAGTTGGCGATCTTATCTTTGGGGATGTAGTTGGGCCAGGTGCTCGGGAACGGCAGATAGGGCAGGTGGTTGCTGAAGACCTGATTGTGCAGCTTCAGCCCGTGATAGCGCCGCCGCCAGTTGTCGCCGATACGCGCCATGCGGTCGATCACCAGCGATTCCACCCCGAGCGCACGGAG
>CAIUPC010000211.1 GCA_903900905.1 uncultured Acetobacteraceae bacterium | reverse complement strand
TCATCCCCGGGCTTGTCCCGGGGACCAATCGCGGCACTGTTGGAAACCTTGGTCCCCGGGACAAGCCCGGGGATGACGGTTTTGAGGGCCTAGCCCAGCACGCCCAACGCACGGAGCTGGCCAATCTGGTCGGTTGAATAACCGGCTTCCGCCAGAACCGAGTCGTTGTGCTGGCCGACGGATGGAGCCCGTTGCGGCGCAATTTTTGTGACACCTTCGATATGGAAGGGCGCCGACACCGTCAGTCCATCCCCATCCGCGAAGGGCACCAGCGCGCCGGAATGGACCATTTGGGCGTCGCCCAAAACCTCATCCACCTTGCCGACGATGCCGAAGGTGACGCCGACGCCATCGAGGATGGTGCGCCATTCCGCCAGGGTGCGGGTGGCGAAGACATCGTCCAGCACTTTCACCAGCGCGCGGGCGTTCTGTTTGCGGGCGGCGTCGGTGGCGAAGCGGGGGTCGTTGGCCAGTTCCTCCCGCCCGATGGCGGCCAGGAAGCCGCGCAGCTGCCGCTGCTCATTATACAGCGCCATGATGAACCAGCGGTTGTCGCCGGTGCGATAATGGTTGGCGAGCGCGTTCGGGACCTCTTCGCGGGTCGGGCGATGCGGCACGTGCTCCCCGAACAGGCGGGTCTGCACGGCGCAGGCATTGGCCCAAAGGCCGTTCTGCAACAGAGAGGATTGGACCAAACCGCCCTGCCCCGTCTTCTCCCGCCGGTAGAGCGCGGTGACGATGGCGGCATAGAGGCCGGTGGCGCTGGGATGGTCACCCATGCCAGGCATGGAGCGCGCGGGTTCGAGGCCGTCATTGGCCCGCACCATGTCCATCAGCCCGGTGCGCGCCCAATAGGCGGTGGAGTCGAAGCCGGTTTTGGCCGCTTCCTCCCCTTCTTCGCCGTAAGCGGTGAAGGAGGCATAGATCAGCCGCGGGTTCAGTGGCAGCAGATGCGCGGGTCCGAGGCCCAGGCGATCGCGGACCGGCAGAGGGAAGTTGGTCACGAACACATCGGCACTGGCGATCAGGCGATACATCGCCGCCCGGCCCTCATCGTGTTTCAGGTCGATGGCGAGGCTGCGTTTGTTGCGCGAGGTCAGCTGCCAGTAATAGTCGGTGAGGGCGCCGGGATTGGGGCCGCGGCCGCGCCAGGGATCGCCCACACCGGGGGGCTCGATCTTGATCACGTCGGCGCCGAAATCGGACAGGATGGTCGCGGCGGCGGGGCCGGCGATCCAACTGGCGCAATCGATTACCTTCAGGCCGCTGAACAGGCTTTCGGTCATTGGTTTACTCCCCCGGAGGCCACCGCGTGGCCCCGCTATTACGCTATTCGTTGTCACGCGGTTGGAGGAAGGTCAAGGATCGGCCATGCCGGTGATAAAAACGCCCGGCCGTAAACCATTCGTTAACCTACCCCATGCCAACATCTTCTCTGCGATGACGGCAGGAGCAGGATGTGGGCGGCGGAAAGGTGGGATCGGCGGAGAAACTCCGCTATGCTGCCGCGACAATTGGGATGCGGCAGTTCCTGGACGACGTTGTCGGAGACCATCCGCGTGTGCATGTCATCGGGCCAGTGCGCCATGCGGCGCGCTACAACCGAGCAGTCGGGCTGCTGGCCGATGGTTTGGATTTGACTGGGTATACGGTGATCGTGGACGATCAGCATCTAGTGCATGCCTCTCGGCATCACGGCAATGCACGGATCGAGATGCAGCGCGGTCAGTTGCCGGTCGGGCGCGACGACTACGTCCTGCTGCCGCACATATTCGGCGATCCGGACAAGGTCGAACCCGCCACGCAGGGCCGCCGCGGCAGTCCAGCGGTCAGCATTACAAAAACAATCTCGGCTTCGCTTTACCGCGTCGTCGCCGAGGTACGTATCAACCGTCGGCATCTCGCATTTGTGACGATGTACAAGTCAGCCAGGCGATGAAGAGATTCTGGGGGCTTCCATGCCGACCGTATCAGATGCGGTGATGCACCTCGCGGCCTCCCGGAAGCTCACGTCCCCGCTCGCGCGGCCCGGGCCTCAGAATGAATTCTCCATAGCTCAAGATGACCTAAGGAGCAAGGAAATCCGCTTCCTCAGACACGGCTGTCGCGCTTGGGCCGGGGCGAATACCCTCCGTATCTTCGGGCCTTTCGGTCAAAGGCAGCGGCGGTGGCGGCACCGCATTTTAACTGGAAGACACGAAGGGGAACGCGGGAGCAATCCGGGCACGGTACCGGGCAGCGGCGCGGAACATCGTCTTGCCGTCGGCACCTGTTCGGTAACCGCTCCTCCCTTGCCACCACCACAGCTACGATGCAGACCGGGAACACGGTGTGGGTGGCGGGAAGACGGGCTCGGCGGGGAACCACCCCAATATGGGGATAATTCTGGGGGGCGTCCATGCCGCCCGTACCAAGGACCGAGCGGTGCCTGCAGGTCTCCTGGAAGCTCACGTCTCCGTTCGCACGGACCGAGTCCCAGAATGTTGCCGATGTAGCTCGGGCCATCGGTCAGAGCAGGAAAATGGTCGAGTGCCTGTTTGAATGCCGGCTACCGACCCAAAGCGGACATTCCGAGCGTCGGCTTGTCCTTTTGAATACGGTCGTCAACCATGCACCAGATTTATGCAGCAAGAATGTCCAATAATTTCAATGGATCGGATTGGGTGCATAAATCTTGAATTATGCACCGGCAATCCACCGCCACCCGCGTCGCTGGCACTGACGCCGACGAGCATCCGAACGTCCACAAACCACCCATTCGGAGGTCCGAACTAACCCACGACCCACAAAATCGAACCGGCCCGGGCACAAGCCCAGGCCGGCCGAACCGCCTACCAGATCGCGGCAGGTTCTTCGTTGCTGAAGATAATCGTCCCCGACGCCGCGAACATGCCGCCCACGCCATGGCAAACCGAAATCTTCGCCCCGTCGATCTGCGCCGGCGAGGTGCCGCGCATCTGACGCACGCTCTCTTGCAGCGCATACATCCCGTACATGCCGGAATGCATATACGACAGCCCGCCGCCATTGGTGTTCAACGGCAGCTTGCCACCCGGCGCGGTGTTGCGCGCCGCGATGAACGCCGCCGCCTCACCCCGCGGCAGGAAGCCGAGGTCTTCCAACCCGTAAATCGGCAGATGCGCGAAGGCGTCGTAGATCATCAGGTGATCGACATCATTGGTGCTGATGCCGGCCTGCTGGAACGCCGTCGGACCCGCCACGCGGAACGCGCGGGAGGAGGTGAAATCCTCCATCTGCGAGACCATCGGGGGTTCCACGCTCTCCCCGGTGCCCAGGATATAGACCGGCTTGGTCTTGAAATCCTTCGCCCGGTCGGCCGAGGTCAGGATCAGCGCGCCGCCGCCATCCGTCACCAGGCAGCACATCAGCAACCGGAACGGCCAGGCGATCATGCGGCTGTTCAGCACGTCGTCGGTGGTGATCGGGTTGCGGAACGTCGCCCGCGGATGCATCGCCGCCCATTCGCGCTGCACGACGCTGACCTGGGCGATCTGCTCCTCGGTCACGCCGTAGCGCTTCATGTAGCGCATCACCGGAATGGTGAACATCGACGGCGGGCCCATCGGGCCGAACGGCTGTTCGAACTGGCCAGCCAGCGACGACGGCGGGACGGAACGCGGCGGATTGCCGACGCGCGACTTCCCGGATTCACCGTGGGTGATGAGAATGGTCTTGGCGAGACCCGCCTCGATCGCCGCGGCGGCATGGCGTACATGCAGCATGAACGAGCACCCGCCAACCGAGGTCCCATCGACCCAGGTCGGGGTAATCCCGAGGTAATGCGCCAGCTGCACCGGCGTTTCGTTCGCCGTGGCGATGCCATCGATGTCCTTGGGCGACAGGCCGCAATCGGCCATCGCGTTCAGGGCGGCATCGGCGTGCAGGCCGAGCTGCGACAGCTCCGGAATGACGCCTAGACGGGTGGTTTCCGCGGCGCCGACGACCGCGACTGCATTTCTGCGCATGGGTTCAGCCTTTCGCCGGACGGAAGAAGGGGAGCGTGATCTTGTCGTTCTGCGCCTCGAACACGACCTCGAGCTCCATGTCGAGCTGCAGCGCTTCGGGCGTCTGCGGGCATTCGACGATGTTGGTCATCATGCGCGGGCCCTCGGCCAGTTGCACAACGGCAATGGCGTAGGGGGGCGTGAAGCCGGGCACCGGGCGGTGATGGATCACGTAGCTCCAGAGGATCGCCTTGCCGGACGCCTTGAAGACGCTGACGCTGCGCGACGCGCAGACGGGGCAGAACGGGCGCGGCGGGAAGTAGTTTTTGCCGCAGGAATCGCAGCGTTGCAGGCGGAGTTCGCCCGCTTTGGTGCCATCCCAGAAATGCTGGGTCTCCGGCGTTGGCGCCGGTAAGGCGCGTCCTGGTTCAGCCATTGTGGTGCTCTCCTCTCAAAATCAATTCAAACCGCGCGGCGGCCGGCGATATAGGCCACGCCCTGGGGGCCCACCTGTTCGGCGTGAGGGTAGTTGGCGGGGACGGCGCAACTGTCGCCCTCGCGGAAAGTGTCCGCCTTGCCATCGCGGGTAATGGTGATTTCGCCGGCGATGACCATGACGCGGGCGTCCCAGTCATGGCCGTGCTCGGGGGTGGCTTCATTGGCGCGCTGTCCACCATAATAAATCTGGTAGCCTTCGCGCAGCAGATCGGCTTCGAAGTCTGAACGGTTCATGACGTCCTCCGTTGTTGTGATCGGCATTGCCCCGCACGCTACCGGCAAGCGGTTTAGCTGACCAGTACGGCCTTGCCGATAACCGACCTGTCGATCACGGCATGCAACGCCTCCGCCGCCTGATCGAGGCGGAAGCGGTGCGAAATCCGCGGTTTCAGCTTGCCCTGCCCGGCCAACTCGGTCAGCGCCTTCATATTGGCGATGGCGAGGGCCGGATTGGCCTCATTCAGGCCGCCGATACGCACACCGATGGCGTCGATCCCTTTGATCAACAGGTAATTGGACCGGATATTGGTCGGCCCGCCGCCCAGGAAGCCCAGGATCAACAACCGCCCGCCCCAGGCGAGGCACCGCAGCGATTCTTCCGCCACCTTGTCGCCGATGGGATCGTAAACAATGTCGCCCCCTCGCCCGCCGGTCAGCGTTTTGACCGCATCCGTGAAACCCCCACGATAGTCGATCGCATGATCCGCGCCCTCCTCCAGACAGGCGGCGCGCTTGTCCTCGGTGCTGGCGGTGGCGATCACTTTGGCGCCGAACAGTTTGGCGACCTGGATGGCGGCAATGCCGATGCCGCCGGCAGCGCCATGGACCAGGACCCATTCGCCGGCCGCCAGGCGGCCGCGCTGCAGCAACGCGTGGTAGGCGGTGGTATAGGCGCCGCGGAACACGCCGGCCGATTCGAAGCTCATCGCATCCGGAATTTTGTCGCACAGGGCGGCTTTGGCATTGCCCAGTTCGGCGAAGGCCCCCAGGGAATGGCGGCTCATCACGCGGTCGCCGACGGCGAAATCCGCAACGTCCGGGCCAACCGCCACGACTTCGCCAGCGGCCTCGCTACCCGGAATGAAGGGCGGCTCCGGGCGGAATTGGTATTGCCCCGCCAACATCAGGACATCGACGTATTGTACGCCGCGGGCCCTGATTTTAACTTGAATTTCGCCCGCGCCGGGGGCCGCCGGATCGGGGCGATCCCGCAGTGCCAGAACCTCCGGCCCGCCAAACGCTTCACACACCATTGCCTTCATAGTTTCCCCCGCAGCCGATAATCCGCCGCTATCATCGCCGCCCTGCCACGGGGGGACAAGCCTGACGCGGCCGCCGCAATTATGGCGGCCACCCGTTGAAGCCAGATGATCCTCCGGGTTACACTCGGAAGATCGATACCTCCCATGCTTTAATAACCTGGATCGGCCCTAGCGATGCTCCCTGCGTTCGGCATGACGACCTCCACCGCGCCGTCGGGCGAAGCGGCAGAACGCCCCTCGGTCAACCAACTCCGTCAGGCCGCGATCTTTAATGAGCTCGGCGATGACGTGATCGACCGCCTGATGCGGCTCTCGACCCTTATCTCGGCGCCTGAGGGGACCGAGATATGCCGCCAGGGCGCCCCGGCTGACAGGCTGTTCGTGCTGCTTGAGGGGCAGGTCGTATTGGCCAATGCAAACACGCATGGCTCCAACACGGTCGTTGAAGTGGTTCCTCCCGGCGGGCATTTCCTGCTCAGCGCGGTCCTGAGCGGGCTGCCGCATCTCATGAGCGCGCGCAGCGTAACCACCGCGCGGCTGATTGCCGTCGAGTCGGACGGCTTGCGGGCCCTTCTGCACCAGGAAATCTCCCTCGCCACCGCGATGTTGCGCGCCGAGGCCGTGGATTTCGGGGCGATGGTGCGCCAGATCTGCGATCTCAAGCTCCGCACGACGGCGCAGCGGCTGGGCTGTTATCTCCTCAAGTTGTCCGACAACGCGGAGGCGAACACCGTCAGCCTGCGGCTGCCGTTCGACAAACGCCTGCTCGCGGCGCGCCTGGGTTGCCGGCAGGAGAACCTGTCGCGCGCTTTCGCGGCGTTGCGCAGCCTTGGGGTGGAAACCCATGGCGCCAGGGTGATCCTGCACGACATCGCCAGCCTGCGCACTTACGCCATACCCGACGATTCCGCTGAATTCGACGCGGTATAATGGGCGCGGGCCGGCTCCCGCCGGCCGTGCGCTAAGCCGCGACGATTTCCGCCCAAAGGCGGTCGCCTCCAGCGGCCGCCATATGGCGCCCGACAAGGCGGTTCCAACCGGCTTCGTTACCGAACTCATCGCGCCAGGACCAGAGCCGGCGCGTCAGAAATTGCAGTTGGTATTCGAGCGTAAAGCCGATGGCGCCGTGCACCTGGTGCGCGATCCCGGCACCAATACCGGCTGCCTCCCCTGTGCGCGCTTTACCCGCGGCAATCGGCAGCCAGCGCTTGCCCCCCGACTCGGCAAAGGCTTCCGCGGCAAGGTCCGCCGCGGCCAAAGCCGCCGCCGTCTGCCCCGCCAGCACCGCGAGGCTTTGCTGTATGGCCTGAAACTTGCCAATCGGGCGGCCAAACTGCACGCGATCCTGGGCATATTGCGTGGTCATCGCGGTCGCAGCCGTCAGCGCCCCCGCGATCTGCTGTGACCGCATCATGGCCCCAGCAGCTTTAAGCGTGTCCCAAACGACGCTTGTCGGCGCGGCGCCAAGGGCCAATCCGTCGATTCGCAGCCGATCGCGTGGCTCGCGGGCGACGTTCTGCTCGGGCTCGCTGGTCCAGGCGGCGCGGGGCACGGCGGCAATCCAGGCTTCGCCGTCCTTATCCACCAGCACCGCCGCGGCTTCCACATCGCGGCCCCAGGGCACCCGGCTGACCTCACCCGTTACACGCCAGCCAGCACCCTCCGAGGTCAGGCGCAATGTCTCACCGCCCACCACCGGCGCGATGGTTAAAGGACCCTCCGGGATCGCCAGGCCCGCGCCGCTGAGCACCCAGTGCGCCAGCATCGTCTCCGCCAGCGGCAGGGGCACCGCATATTCCGCCGCGACCCGCACGATGGTCAGCGCATCGGTGACCGCGACCCCATAGCCGCCCGCCTCTTCCGGCAGCAGCGCGCGATGCAACCCGGCCTCCGCGACGGCGGACCAGGCGGCCGCCGGCCAGGTGCCGGCATCGGCCTCCCGCTGCACGGCGGTGCCACACTGTTCCTGAAAGACGCGCTCCGCGGTTTCGCGCAGCATGGTCCGGATGGATTCGGTGTTTTCAGTCTCGGGCATGGCGGCTATCGTTTTCTTCCAGGCCGGCCGCCAGTATGGCTCCGGCGCGATCATCGCGTTGAAGGGTCGGTCCCCATGGTCAAGGTAACCGCGGCGGAGATCAAGGCCGCCATCGCAGCCCAGCGAGGCGATATCGCCGCTCTGTTCGATCGCCTGCGGGCGGACGGGCTTGATGAGCCCGGCGTCTCCCGCGATCCCTATGGCGCGGGTGAGCAGCGGGCCCATGCCACCATCGCGGCGGTCGCGCGGGGGCTCAATCTCGAAATCACGGCCGACGCCGCCGCGAACATGTACATGACCCTGCCGGGCCAGGACCGGTCGGCGCCGCGGGTGGTCATCGGCTCGCACCTCGACTCGGTACCCCACGGTGGCAACTTCGACGGGGCGGCCGGCGTGGTGGCGGGCCTTGCCGCGGTGAAAGCGCTTCAGACCCTCGGCCTGCAACCGGCCCAAGACATCACGGTCATGGCCATTCGTGCCGAGGAAAGCGTCTGGTTCCAGGTCTCCTATATCGGCAGCCGCGGCGCCCTGGGCACGCTCCCGGACGGCGCGCTGGATGTGTGCCGGATCGATACCGGCCGCAGGCTGGCCGATCACATCACGGACTGCGGCGGGGATCCGGAGCAGCTCACGCGGCGGGTCGCCTTCCTCGATCCTTCCACCATCCGCGCCTATCTGGAACTGCATATCGAACAGGCGCCCAGCCTGGTCGAGGCCGGAAGGCCGGTCGCGATCTGCACCGGGATCCCCGGCAATTTCCGCTATCCGCATGCCCGCATCGAAGGGGCGGACGACCATGTCGGGCTGCCGCGGCGGTTCCGCCGCGATGCCGCCATGGCCGGCGCGGCGTTCGCGATGGCGATGGATGCCTTGTGGGAGGAATTCGACGCCAAGGGCATCCCCATGGCCTGCACCATCGGGCGTTTTCACACCGACCCAACGCGGCACGGCCTGACGATCGTGCCCGGCGTGTTTTCCTTCAGCCTGGATGTGCGCGCCTATGATGAGGCGATCCTTCTCGAGCTGGAGCAACGGGTCAACGCGATCATCGCCGGGATCGAGCAGCAGCGGGGGGTGCGCTTCCATCGCGGCCCGATCGCCCGGGCGGCAGTTGGCCCGGCCGATCCGGCGATCCGATCGGCGTTGACGGCCGCCGCCGATGATCTGGGAATCGCGACGTTGGACATCGGCAGCCCGGCTTCCCATGACGGGGCGGCGTTCGCGGCATGCGGCGTTCCCATTGGTATGGTTTTTGTCAAAAACCGTAATGGCAGTCACAATCCTTTTGAAGCGATGGACATTAATGACTTACTTGATGGCACGTCCGTGCTAACGTCATGGCTGGTAAACAGCTGACCGCCAGGACGGACCAACGCTGATGCGAGCGATCATGGACCAGAACGATCACGCCTGGGGCGGCTGGTCCAAACTCGTCACTCTCATCGTCTATATCGGCTGCTTAACCGCGTTCGTCGCCGACGTAACCGTCGAGGTTTTCTACGTTCCGTTTGGCATTTTCTATATCCCCCTGGTCTGCACGGCCGTTTTCCATCGCGATCCCAGAAGCGCCTGGTGGCTGGGAACCGCCGCCACATTCATGATCGTCGTTGGCTTCTTCCTGCCCATCGTCGCGCCCAACCCGACGCATGCCCTCATCAACCGCCTGGCCTCAATCGGCGCCATTTTCGTCACCGCCACCTTGATCCGCCATGCCCGCGGCATTCAGGAACAGCTTGCCCAACAGACCAAACGGGCGGAAGCGGCCGAGCGCGTTAAGACTGAAGTCTTCACGGCACTCAGCCAAGAGATGCGCGGCCCCTTGCAGTCGGTCGTCGGCCTGTCAGAACTGATCATCGGCAGTTGCCGACCCGATCAACGGATGCCGCTGGCGCAGGTGCAAAGCAGCAGTAAACGGTTGCTCGCCGCGATGGAAAATCTGATCGACCTGACGAATATCGAGGACCGGGAGCTCACGGCCGAGACCATCGACGTGAACCGCGTGGTCACAGACGCCGCGGCCGCGAGCCGTGCCTCCGCGGCTGAACGCCAAATATCCGTTGAACTGGAATTCGCGTCAACGGCGTTGACCGCGCGCGGCGATCCCTGGGCCGTGCGCCGGATCCTTGATAATTTGATCGCCAATGCCGTCAAATTCTCCCCGGCGGGCGGTTTTATCGAGATCGCGGCTGAACACAGGCCCGGCGAGGTTTCCTTGTTGGTCCGCGACACCGGGATCGGCATGTCCACCGAAGTCATGAACCGCCTGGGGCAGCCCACGGAGTTGAACGACCTGATCCCGCAATTGACCGGCTCCGGTACCGGGCTGGCATTATGCCGCCGGCTGGCTCAGGCAACAGGCGCGGAACTCGCATTCGACAGTGAGATCGGCTGCGGCACCACGGCCATTCTGCGCCTGCCCGCCTGAACCCGGACGCCCCCGCGGCAACGGCCGCTACACGCCATCACGCCTCCCGGTAGATGAGCAGCAAAATGCCGCAGAACAGGATCGCTGCCGGCCAGACCCAGCCGGATACGGCGCGTGCGGTCGCATTGGCTTTCGGGTCCAGGCGCAATTCCAGCCAGCGCGCCCATCCCGCGATGATCCCCGCCAGGGCCAAAGGCGTGTGGGTCAATTCAATCAACAACTGGTCCTTGATGTTCGCGATCGCATGGCTGTGGGTCAGCAGCAGCACGCCGCCGCCGGCGCAGAGCAGCGGGAATACGTAGGCCGCCCCGCGGTTGGCCCAGCCCCTCGCCCGTACGCGCCACTCAAACCAGGCGAAAACCAGGATCAGCACGACATAGCCGCGGTGCTGCGCGACCTCCACATCGCGGAAGCTTTCGAAGAAGCCGATATCGCCTAACGGCCATGTCTCCGGGTCGGATCGGACGAAGAGAAACGCCGCCAAACCGAGGAACACCAGCGGCCAATGCCGGGCCCAGCCCACGCCGGCACGGTTCATCAACGCCAGAATGCCCACCGCGGCGACAAACAGGCCGGCCCAATGGTGGTTGTATTCGGACCAGGCGATGTCGTCGGCGTTACGCGGCGGCAATTCGCCGGCACCAGGGATGAACGCGACCTGCGGGGCACTTTTTTGCAGCGCTGCCTCGGCATCCAGTTTGGCCTGCAAGGCCGGCAGGGCCAGCGAATCGTGGTCCGGGCTGGCGAGGCGCGGCCAAACCGGGGTATTGCGCTCGACGATCTCCGCCCAGCTCACGCGGTCCTTGGTCAGATCGATCGCCGGCGGGACCGAGGTCAGGGAGGCGGCGGCGAAGAAGATGGCGGCGCCGATACCAAGCTCGACCTCCGCGAAGCGGCGCATGCGGGTGATGGGCGTGGCCGGATTGGCGCGCAGCCGCTCGACCAGAATGAAATTCATGCCGCCGAGCGCCAGCAGCATCAGGAACATCGCGATCTTGGCGCCCACCATGACGCCATAGGCGGTGCCGTAGAAGCCCTCGACGTCGCCGATATAGAGGACACTCATGGTGATGCCGCTGATCAGGATGCAGGCGACACCCAGCATGGACATGCGGGAGAACCGCTCCCCAACCAGGCGCCAGGACGCGCCGTCGTGCAGGTTCGCCAGCGCCAACAGGAAGCAGGGAATGCCCCCGATCCAGATCGCCGCGCCGAGCTGATGCAACCAGGCGGCGGCCAGGAGCGGGCCGCGCCCATCGACCCGTGCCACCGCGTGCGTGGTCAGGATCGCGGCCGATAGCGCGATCGCCACAGCGCACAGCAACGGCAAGGTGGGCGCAAAACGGCCGCGTACCAGCAGCAGCATGTCCAGGATCGCGGCGACCCCGGTCTTGAGCAATCCCGCCACCGCGAAATTCGCCCCCAGCGCGTCGCCGACATCCATGCCGATGGTACCGACCAGGACAGCGGTTTGCAGCGCGACGGTCGCGGCTTCGCTGGCCAGCAGTGCCAGCGCGCTCCATCCCGCGATGCGCGCGCAGCGATCGGCGATACGCGCGCCGGCCGCACCCAGACGCGGCGCCAGAGGCCGGGCCAGGGCGACCAGGAACAATACGCCACCCAAGGCCATCGATTGCGCCAGGATGGTCAGCCCATGCACGACGATGGACAGGTAACCGAACAGGTCGATCAGCAGTTCCACCGCTTATGGCTCCGTCACGGTAAAGCGGACATCGCCGCGGGTGAGATGGCCATCGATCGCCAGCACCTGCCAGCGAACGGTATAGACGCCCGGTTTGAGCTCAACATTCGCGCCGACGATATCCGGCGGCCCGCCTTGCTGAATGGCCAGGGTCCGCTGGCTGCGATCGGCCGCGAGCAGCAACAGGCGGGAGCGCGCGAGGTCGATGCGGCTGTTGAAACGCAAACGCAGGGTCACGAGGCCCGCCTGAACCGAGTCACCCGGCTCGGGGAAGCTTTCCTCCAGGATCGCATGAGCGTGCGCCAATGGCGGCGCCATCATGATCAGCAGCAGAGCGGCGCTGATGAGGCGGCGTGACACTGCGGGACGAAAGGGCACGGTGGTTCTCCTGCTCGCCGCGAAGGGCGGGCGTTTAGCGCCTGGCGGGGCCCCTGTCCAATATGGACGGGCCGGATGGAATGCGCTTGAACAGCGCCCTGCCTGAACGGAGACACCAGCGCCATGACCCGCCAGCCCCCCGGACGCCGCGCCGACTATCGCTATTTCCATGCGATTACCACGCGCTGGATGGACAATGACGTGTTCCAGCATGTGAATAACGTCAACTATTTCTCCTACTTCGATACCGCGGTGACCTATTACGAGATGACCGAGAAAGTGGTCGGGCTGATGGACGGGCCGACCCATTGCGTGGTGGCGGAGGTCGCCTGCCGGTACCATAGCTCCCTGGCGTTTCCCGACCGGGTTCTGGTGGGGATCCGGGTGGCGCATATCGGACGCAGCTCGGTCCGCTATGAGATCGCGGTGTTCCGCAATGACGATGACGTGGCGGCGGCCGAGGGTCACTTCGTCCATGTCTTTGTCGAGCGCGGGTCGCAGAAACCGGTGCCGATCCCGGATGCGGCGCGGGGGATTTTGGAGGGGATACGGGTGGGGTGATCGGGTGAATCCGGCCATGCCCTGCCCGCGTGGTCCCCGAGGAAACCTTGGCCCCCGGGACAAGCCCCATGGGCGCTAACATACTGAGAAATGGCGGCAAAAACCGTCATCCCCGGGCTTGTCCCGGGGACCATGG
>CAIUPC010000210.1 GCA_903900905.1 uncultured Acetobacteraceae bacterium | reverse complement strand
TCGCCTGTCGAACGCTGCAAAGTCGTGGATGCCGACCTCCGTCGGCATGACGAGGTTGAGCCGTGCCGGATGGCTCCCAATCAAGGGTGGCTGGCCCAATACCGTCATTGCGGGCCTTCGCCCGCCATAACGTTCAAGGAAGGCCAGCCGCCATCCCTCCACCCCCCGGCGCTCACAGCGCCACCCTCAGCAATCCGGCGCTCACAGCACGACCCCCAACAGCTCAGCAATCCGCGGCGTCGCCTTCAGGCCGCTGCCCGTCAGCACCAGCACCGTCGTCTGGTCCGGCGTGATCGCGCCCGAGGCCAGCAGCTTCTCCAGCGCCGCCAGCGCCTGCGCGCTGGTGGGTTCGACGTAAATGCCCATCGCCGCGAGGTCGAGCGTGGCCCGCGCGATCTCGGCCTCGGTCAGCTGGACAGCGCCGCCATCCGTCTCCCGCAACGCGCCCAACACCTCCCGCAGGCGGATGGGCTGGGCGATGGCGGTGCCTTCCGCGATCGTCGGGCTGACCACGCCCGGCATCAGCGTATCGCGCCCCGCCATGAACGCCGCCGCGATCGGCCCGCAATTCGCCGGCTGGGCGGCGAAGATGCGCGGCATGCGGTCGATCTGGCCGGCGCGGAGCAACTCGGAAAACCCGATCTCGCAGCCGAGGACATTCGACCCGGCGCCGCAGGGGGTGATGATGTTGTCGGGGGCGGTGAAGCCCAGATCCTCCCACAGCTCGTATGCCAGGGTCTTGGTGCCGTGCAGGAAGAACGGGTGCCAGTTGTGGCTGGCGTAAAATACCGATTCCGAGCGTTCCACGGCGGCGTCGGAGGTCGCTTGCCGGTTGCCCGGGATCAACTCCACCGCCGCGCCATGCGCGCGCATCTGCACGGTCTTGGCCGGGCTGGTGGAGTCGGGCGCCATGATCGTGGCGTGCATCCCGCCGGCGGCGGCATAGGCGGACACGGCGGCGCCGCCATTGCCGGAACTGTCCTCCAGCACATCCGTGATGCCCTGGGCGCGCAGGAGCGACAGCATGACGCTGGCGCCGCGGTCCTTGAAGCTGCCGGTGGGCATGAACCACTCGCACTTCAGATGCACATTGGCGCCCAGGATGCTGCGCGCGATCAGCGGCGTGCAGCCTTCGCCCATCGTGATCGGGTTCTCGATCCGCATCGGGAAAGCGGCGCGGTAGCGCCACAGGCTGCGGGTCGCGGTGTCGATCGCCCCGCGGCCGATCCCTGGCAGCGCGGTCAACAGCAGCGGCGCCAGCCCCGGCCCGCACCAGCGCGGCTGATCAAGGGCGAAGGTCTGGCCGGTGCGCGGGTCGAGATAGGCGGCGGTCATGCATGGGTTCCGAACAGCGGAGGCGGAGTGTGCGCAAAGCAGCGCCGTTATCGCAAGGCGTAGCGCACCGACGTCGTGATCGTAATCCGGCTCTGCGCCATGGAGGCCGGGAAGCCGGGCAGGGCGGCGCCCCGCAACAGTGTGATGAGGGCGTTATCAAGCCGCTCCGACCCCGAACTGGCGATGATATCGGCCGCCAGCACCTGGCCGGAGCGATCAACGGTGAACCGCACCCGGACCTGGCCTTCCTCACCGCGGCGGCGGGCCTCCTCGGGGTAGGTTTTGCGGGCGGCGAGCCAGGAGGCGACCTGCGTTTGCCAGGAGGGGTCGACGATCCCCGGCGCCTCCGGCGGCGGCGCGGCGGTTGGCACGGCCTCGGGCTGCGTCGCCGCCGGGGGGGGGCGCGTGGCCGCCGGGCGGATCGGGCCGGGTGGTCTGGGCCGGGCGATCGGCGCTGGCGGGTTCGGCGGCTCAGCCGTGCGCACGGTGGGCGGTTCCGGCGCCGCCGGGGCGGATATTGGTTCTGCCGCTATCGGCGGTGGGCTTTCCGGCTCTGGTTCCACCGCCGCGAATAACAGGTCCATCGTGGGCTCCAACGGCACCGCGGGCGGTGATTTCGGCCCCACGACCGCGATCAAGCCAGCCAGCGCCGCGGCATGAGCGCAAATGGAGACCAACCCAAACGGCACCCAACGGCCGAAACGCGATCGCCCGGGCCGGGAGGTGAGTGATCGGGGCTGTCCTGACTCGATGCCCATCAGGGCCGGGCCTCTCGTTCGATGTTATACCGGGGGACGAAATTTTGACCCCTCGACGTCGCAAACCCGTCATGCCGACGCCGGTCGGCATCCACGCCTTGATAGCGCTTAACAGGAGAAAGGCGTGGATGCTCACCTCCGTCAGCATGACGAGGTACATGGCAGCAGTACGTCATTCATGATCCGGGTCGGTATTACTCTGTTGAGACCCCGCAAGGCGTGGATACCGACCTTCGCCGGCATGACGGCTGGTATCGGCGCCGGCGAGTCAAAATCCAAGGGCCCTGGGTGTTATACCAACCCGTAAAATGAATGACGTACCGGCCATCGTTACCCGTCATGCCGACGCAGGTCGGCACCCACGCCTTTCTCCTGTCTGACGCTGCAAAGTCGTGGATGCCGACCTCCGTCGGCATGACGGCGTTGGGGCGG
>CAIUPC010000209.1 GCA_903900905.1 uncultured Acetobacteraceae bacterium | reverse complement strand
GGGGTACTGGCTTGCCCCTACCCGACATCCCCGGGCTTGGCCCGGGGACCACGGTGGCCGCCTCTGCCGCTGGGGTCCCCGGGACAAGCCCGGGGATGACGGGTAGGGGCAAGCCATTACCCCAATTCGGCTTCGGATGGGCTTCACCCGATTGCCCTGGCCGAGGCGCTACGACCCGGCCGTCAACCGGTGTGGTGGCAGCAGGCCCAGCGCCGCCCGTCGGGTCCAGCGCCGGATCATCAGCCCGGCGACAATCGCCAGACCCAATGCCAGACCAATCCAAATACCGATCCCGTCAAGGCCAGCCACGAAGGCCAGCACGACGCCGAGGGGCAATCCGATACCCCAATAGCCGATGAGGGCGAACAGCATCGGCGTCCGGGCATCGTGCAGGCCGCGGAGCATGCCCGACCCCACCGCCTGCGTCCCGTCGGCGATCTGGAACAGCGCCGCGAACATCAGAAACGACACGGCAAACCCAACAACCGCCGCGTTGGCGGCGTCTCCGGTATCCAGGAACGCGCCAATCAGGGTAAGCGGCATCGCGACCATGGTCACCGACATGACCGCCATGAAACCCACCGCCAGGACCAGGGCGGCCCATCCGGCGCGTCGGATCGCCTCCCGGTCACCGGCACCGAAGGCGCGTCCGACCCGGACAGCGGCGGCCTGGCCGATCCCCAGCGGCACCATGAAGGTCAGCGACGCCAGCTGGATGACGATCGCATGCGCGGCCAAAGGGGCGGCGCCGATGAGGCCCATCAGGAAGACGGCGGCGTTGAACATGGTGACTTCGAAGCTCAGCGTCGCCGCCATCGGCAGGCCAAGCCTCCAGAACGCGACCAGGCGCCGCCAATCCGGGCGAAAGAGTCCGGCGAATACGTGAAACCGCCGAAACGCCGTGCCCCAGTGTGTCACCGCCGCCAGGGCGAGGGCCATCAGAAGGTTTGAAAGGAAAGTCGCCAGGCCGGACCCCGCGATGCCCATCGGTGCGAAGCCGCCATGCCCCAGCATCAGGCACCAATTGGCGATCGCGTTGAAAGCGACCGCGGCCAGGCCGATGCTCAGGGCCCAGATGGGCTGCTCCAACGCGGACCCGAAGGCGCGCAGGACCATGAAGCCCCAGGCCGGCAGCAGCGCCCATTGCAGCGTGTGGACATAGGTCCCGGCGAGGGCCGACAGGCCGGGATCCTGACCCATCGCGCGGAGCAATGGCTCGCTCCACCACAGGAGCAGCCAGAACGGCACGGCGGTCCCGGCCGCGGACCATAGCGCGGCAGCGACGGTCTCGCGGATCGGGGCGGCCGCGCCAGGATCGCGGCCAAGCGCGCGAGCGATCAGCGGCGCGGTGGCGTTGAGCAAGCCGGCCCCGAAAATGAAAGCGATGAAATACAGGTTCGTGCCGAGCGCGCCCGCCGCCAGCGTGTCCGGCCCCAACCGCCCCATCATCAGCACATCGGTCGTCCCCATCGCGACCTGGGTCAGGTTGCCGAGCGCGAGCGGCCAGCTCAATGCGATGATGGCGCGGAACTCGCGCCTCCATGCGCCGGATGCTTTGGGGGTCATGCCAGGTTCGAGGGCTCCATGACCCCGCGGCGCAGGGCAGCGAGTTGCGCGGCGATCGCCGGCATGTCGAATTGCCGCGCCCGGGCCCGCCCTGCCTCTCCCAAAGCGTGACGGCGCGGCGCGTCGGTGGCCAGCGCCCGCAGCGCCGCCGCGATCTCGGACGGGTGTTCGGGATTGGCATAGATCGCGACATCACCGCCGACTTCCGGCAGCCCGCCGTTCGGGGAACTGACCAGCACCGCGCCGGCCGCCATGGCTTCCAGCGCGACCAGGCCGAAGGGTTCCGGCCAGCGGCTGGGCACGACAACGATGGCGGCGCGTGTCATCGCCTCCAGCACAGACGGGTGATCGCGGTAGCCGAGCATCTCCACCCCAGCCGCCGCCGCCGCGCTGCGTATCCGCTCCACATACGCGGTATCCGGGCTGTCGGGCCGGAACCGATCGGCCCCGATCATAACAGCGCGCCAACCCGGGAGATGGGGCAATGCCTCGGCGCAGGCCGCGACAAACGCGTCCGGCCCCTTGTCGGCGACGACCCGCCCAGCGAACAGGATGGTATGCTCCTTGGGCTGAGGCGGTGGCATTTCCCGCAGGTCCAGGCAATTGTGCAGCACGATCGGGGCACGGGCGGGCGCGGCGAGGCCCTCCAGCAGCCTGTCATGCAGCCAGTTAGAGCAGGTCATGACCAGCGCCAGCTTGCGCAGCAGGAGGTCCCGCTCGCCCGGCGTATCCGCACCCCGCATCCCGTGCGGATCATTGTGCAGAACCAGCGCAATCGGCATATGCGGCAGCCGGGCCGCCAGGGCCAAAGCGATTTCCGGCCGGTTATGGACCTCAACCAGGGCCGGTTTCAGCCGGCGCAGGGTGGCGGCGATGCTGATAGCATATCGGATATTGGTGCTGCCGAACCGCCAGCGGGTCGGCTTTACCGCCAGGAAGGCAACATCGGGGTAGCCCGGCCCGTCCTGCGGCCCGCCGATAACCAGCGTGCGAAACCCCGGCGCGGCCGCCAGCCGCCGCACCAGCAGCCCAATCGCGCCGGAGCGGTTCGGTCCGAACCCCTCCCGTGGAGGCAGCACAACGGCGGCGAGGGGGGTGACAGTGTTTGACATCGCCGTTGCCTATATAGAGACGGCGCCCCGCCCACCAGATTGGGCGGATCATCGCACCCAATCACCCTGTCACTGGAATGAGAATGGTCTTCCGCCGCCTGCTTGTCGCGCTGTTAAGCCTTTTGACCGCGGCCGCGTTGATGCTGCTGATGCACCGCGCATTGGCACCCGGGGGCTGGACGGTCGCCAAGGCGGTGATGATGGGCAGCTTTGGGTTCGCCTCGCTTTGGGTGGGATTATGCTTTGTGCAGGGGGTTGCCGGTTTTGCGATCCTGATGCGGCATGGCCCAGGGGGTGCGGGGGGGGGTGCGGGGCAGTGGATCCCCGCCTCCCGCATCGCCATTGGTCTGACGGTGCGTAATGAGGACATGACCGCCGTCCTGCCGCCCGTCCGCCGCCTGCTGGATGCGCTGGACGCCGCCGGCGCGGGTCAGGCTTTCGGCCTGTTCATTCTCTCCGACAGTACTGACGCCGCCGCGGGCGCGGAGGAACGGGCCGTCGCCGCCTTTCGGGCCTCTGACCCGGATCCATCGCGCATCCGCTACCGCCGCCGCGCCGACAACGCGCGCTTCAAGGCGGGGAACATCATGGATTTCCTCGAACACCATGCGGATGGGTTCGAACTGATGCTGGTGTTGGACGCGGACTCGCAGATGTCCGCCGCGGCGGTGCTGCGGCTGGTGCGGGAGATGGAAACCAACCCACGGCTCGGCATCGTGCAGCATCTGACGGTGGGGTTGCCCGCGTCCTCGGCCTTTCCCCGCCTGTTCCAGTTCGGCATGCGGGCGGGCATGCGCACCTGGGCGACGGCGCTGGCCTGGTGGCAGGGGGATGAGTGCTGCTACTGGGGCCACAATGCCGTGCTCCGCATCGCCCCGTTCCGGGCGCATGGCGGCTTGCCGCTGCTGCCGGATGGTCGGCCGATCCTGTCGCATGATCAGGTGGAGGCGGCGTTGTTGGCGGGGGCGGGGTGGGGCATCCGGTTGTTGCCGGAGGAGGACGGATCGTTCGAGGCCAATCCCCCTGCCCTGCCCGAATTCATGCGGCGCGAACTGCGCTGGCTGGCGGGCAATCTGGAATACCGGCATTTGCTGCGGATGCCCGGCTTGCGGCCGATGGGGCGGTGGCAGCTGATCCAGGCGATCCTGCTGTTCGGTTGCACGCCGTTTTACCTGGTGCTGCTGTTCGCGGCGGCTTTCGCGGCGGCGACGGATCGGGAGTCTCCGTTTCCGGCCGGGGCGGTGCTGGCGGTGATGCTGGCCTGGGCGGGTGCGATCTACGCGCCGAAGCTGTTGGGGTATCTGGAGGTGCTGCTGAAGCCCGATCTCCGCGCCCGATATGGCGGGGCGCGCGGGCTATGGGTGGGCGCGGCGGCGGAGACGGTGTTCACCCTGCTGATGGACGCCCTGTCGGTGGTGAGCAAGACCGAGACAACCGCCCGCCTGCTGCTGGGCATGCGCCCGGCCTGGACGCCGCAGAACCGTTCGGATCGCGGCGTTTCGTGGGCGGAGGCGGCGCGGCTGCTGTGGTTGCACACGGTTGTGGGGTTGGCCGCGTTCGCCGGGTTCGCGCAGGCGGGGTGGGGCGCGGTGTTTTGGGCGCTACCGCTGGCGGGCGGGTTGCTGGTCGGGGTGCCGTTCTGTGTGCTGACGGCGGATCCGCGGTTCGGGGGGTGGCTGCGACGGTGGCGGGTGGCGGCGGTGCCGGAGGAGTTGCGACCATGATGATGCGAAGTCGCCGGACGTCCGGGATCGCCATGGAATTTTGGACGACAGGTGCTATATAGGTAGCACTGATCGCTCAGACCGGAGTACCTGATCTCATGGCACTTGTCAGCATCCGCCGCCAGGGCGGCGCGGCCATTATGACCATCCCGTCCGAGATTCTGAAGACGCTCCAATTGGACGTTGGGACGCAGATGGAGATAGCGGTCACGGAAGATGGGTTCACGGCGCGGGCTTTGGAAAAGCCCAGGCGTCGTCGCTATTCCCTGCGTGAACTGCTGCGCGGTGCCACACCGGATACGATGCGAAAGCTCCATGACGAAACCGCCTGGGCCCATGAAGGGGCGCCTGTCGGACGGGAACTCTGATGCCGCGCGGGCGGCACCCGCGACCAGGCGACGTTTACTGGATCGATCCCAATCCCGTGGCGGGGCGGGAAATGAAGGATCGCCACCGGTTCGTGGTCATCACGCCCGCCGCGATCAATGCGCTCGGTGTCGCGATGACGGTGCCCGTCACGACCGGCGGGGTGTTCGCCCGCACGCTTGGACTGGCGGTTGTCATCACCGGCCATGACACAAACGGCGTCGCCGTTTGCAATCAGGTGCGGACGTTCGATATCGAGGCGAGGGTCCGGGCGGGTACGGCGCGCTATGTGGAAACGCTGGATCGGGCGACCACGGATGAGATCATATCGCGGGTCTTGAGCGTTATCGACCCGGATTCCACATAAACCGTGGCAGGGACGCCCTGGGTCGCTGCACCGACGACCCAGGGGGAAACGCTCAGCGCGTCTTCGGAATCTCAAACCCCGCCCGGCGTTCGATGTGTTTGACGATCGAGGTCAGGTCGTCTTTCTCCGCCCCTTCAAACATCGCGTGCTTGAACACCAGGCGCGCGGCCTGACAGACCCACATCGGGATGCCCAACGATTCCCCCTGGGCAATCGCGAGGTCGATGTCCTTCATCAGAATGTGCATCTCCGCCCCATAGGCGAAGCTACGATCCAGCACCGACACTGGAAATTTGCTGTCGACGGCGCTGTTGCGACCGCTGCCGGCGCTGATGGCGGAGACCATGACCTCCGGATCCAGACCGCCTTTGGCGCCCATCACGAAAGCCTCGGCCGTCGCGGCAAGAGCAACAGCGGACAAAATATTGTTGGTCAGCTTCAGCACCTGCGCCGCGCCGGGCTTGTCGCCGGCCACCGTCAGCGTGCGGCCCCATTGCGAGATCATCGGCCGGATGCGCTCGATCGCGTCCGGATCGCCGGAGACCATAACCGACAGCGTCCCCGCCCGCGCGCCAGGCGGTCCGCCGGAGATCGGGCAATCGACGACCGTGACGCCCTGCGCGGCCATCGTGTCCTCGATTTCTTTCACGAAGGGCACGCCGATGGTGCAGGTGTTGACCAGCAGCTTAATCGTCTTGCCATTGACCAGACCGTCATCACCGAACGCCACCGCACGGAACGCCGCCAGGGTCGGAAGCGATACAAACACGATCTCACACTGGTCCGCCAGCTCGCGCGGGGAATTGGCGCGGCGGGCCTGCCGCTCCAGCAACGGCTGCATCGCAGATTCGCGAATGTCGTAGACGGTCAGCGTGTGACCGGCATCCAGCAGGCGGTGCGCCATGGGCTGACCCATGTTGCCGACGCCGAGATATCCCGCTTCCATGTTGGTTCTCCGTTTTGGTCTGTTACTTATAAGGGGCTGCGTCACCACATACGCCCGACGGCATAGTCGTCGAACACGCGTTCATTGGACACCAGCACCATGCCCTCGGTCATGGCCTGCGCGATCAGCATTCTGTCGAACGGATCGCGGTGCGGTCCGGGCAACGCCCCGGCTCTCTCCCCGTGCCGTAAACTGATCGGTAACCCCAGAAAGCCCTGGGCGCGGATCGTGGCGTCCAGATCGCCGGCGATCGCGGCGACATGCGGCAATTTCCCGATCCGGTGCTTGGTCGCGATCTCCCAGGTTGAAGCCGCGCTGACATAAACCATGTTGCCGTCATCGCCGATGGCCATGCGTGCGGCGGCTGACAACGCCTCATCGCCCGCCAGCCACCAGAGCAGCGCGTGGGTGTCGAGCAGCAGCCGCACATTATTGACCCCAGAGGTCGAGCTCGTCCGGCGGCAATGGGTCGAAGAATTCCGGCCCGACGCTGACGATGCCTTTCAGCGCACCAAACTTGCGTGCCGGCGGCGGTGGCGCACAGGGGACCAGCCGCGCGACGGGATGCTTGCCACGGGCGACCACGATCTCCTCCCCGGCTTCCACGCGGGCGAGCAGGCGGGAGAGGTTGGTTTTCGCGGTGTGGACGGTGACGGTGGTCATGCGGGGTTTCCCTCCCGCCATGGTCCGCGAAGGCGGATCACCCACGATTTGCCGTGCTCGTCTCGGTGAAGTCGTGGGTGGCGAGCCTGCGCCCGCCATGACGATATTGTAAGGCGGCGATCGGACTGGAGTATATGGCTCCCGACGAGTCCTTAGCTAATTTCCTTAGTCCTTATGGGATCCGATGTCCACTGCACTCGCGGAGTGAGCGCATATGGCGGATTTATGCTAAAAACCGTCATCCTCGGGACAAGCCCGAGGATGACGGACTCTACGCACGTGCCCACCGCTCGCGATGTCATATGCGATCACCCCGCCTGCAACACCGTCTTGCGGGCCAAAAGCCCGGCGATCTCCTCCGCACCAAACCCGTGTTCGGTCAGGATCGCCGTGCTGTGCTCGCCCTTCCCCGGGGAGATCGTCCGCGCCGCGCCATCCTCGAACGGCGGCATCCCGATAATGTTCGGCAACGGAATCGGCTGATCCACATGCGGGTGGGTCGTCCAGGCGACCGCACCACTCTCGGCGACATGCGGCTGGCGCAGGAAATCGGTGTAGCTGTTCAGCGCCTCATGCATCACCCGCTGCTCGGTCAGGCGGGCGGACCAGTACGCGGTGGGTTGAGATTCCAGCAGCGGCCGCAATACCGCATTGAGTTCGGCGATATGTGGTTCCCGCTCATTCGACGACTTAAAGCGCGGATCCTCCCCCAGATCGGCGCGGCCGATGGCCCTGCAATAGGCATCCCACTCAAACGGGCGCACCACGGTGACCTGCAACCAGCCGTCCGCGGTCTTGTAGATGCCCGTCGGCGGCACGATCGCCCGTTGCCCCCCGCCATCAAGGTACGACCCCATCATGCGCACCGCCTGCAAGCCGGCGCCGCCTTGCATCAGGCTGGCCTCGATATGCCGGCCGCGCGGCTCATCGCGGCGGGCGTGCAGCGCGGCGGCAACGGCGGTGAAGCTGTAGATCGCGGTGCTCATGTCGATGGAGATGATGGGGATGCGGTGCGGGATGCCGTCCATGCCGAGATTCTCGGCCATCAGCCCGGTATAGGCCTGCAACACCGGGTCCATGGCCGGGCGCTCCGACAACGGGCCTTTCAGGCCAAAGCCCGACACCGACACATAGAGAATGCGCGGCTCTTTCGCCGACACGGCCTCATAACCGAAACCAAGCCGATCGATCACGCCGGGACGGAAGCCTTGCAGGAAGACGTCCGCGCCTTCGATCAGGCGCCAGAGCAGCGCCTTGCCCTCATCGCTTTTCAGATCGAGCGCGATGGAGCGTTTCCCGATATTCGCGGGGATCGAATAGACGGTGTGATCGCCATAGACCGTGCCCAGGCCGCGCGACCAGTCGCCGGTATCGGTCGGTTCGACCTTGAGGACATCGGCGCCATATTGGGCGAGCATCATCGCGCAATAGGGGCCGGCGACGCCCTGGCTGAGGTCGACCACTTTCAGGCCCTTGTATGGCGCGTCGTAGCTCATGGGTTCGCTTCCTCCGATCTTTGTCGCAGTATAACGCCGGATCGCTGAGCGGGGAGCAAGCCCGCGGCGGTACACCACCCTTCCGCGATCCACGCGGGGGACTATTCAGGAGTAAACACCATGATCCACGTCCTCGCTTTCATCACCGCCAAGCCGGGCCTGCGCGGCGCCATCCTCGAAGCCTTCCATGCCAATATCCCGGCCGTGCTCGCCGAAGACGGCTGCATCGAATACGGCCCGGCGGTCGACGCGGTGACCGGCACGCCGAACAAGTATGGCGACGACACCTTCGTCGTGATCGAGAAGTGGGAGAGCGCCGATCACCTGAAGGCGCATGCGGCTTCGGCGCATATGGCCGCCTATGCGGCGAAGACCAAGGAGATGATCGCGTCCCGCGTCATTCATCTGCTGTCGCCGGCGTAACGCTTCAGGGGGCGGGGTCAAACCCGCCCCACCCGCCGTGTCGGCGGGACGGGGGAGGAAACAAACAATGCCCAAAGCGGCAAAACTCGCACTTCTGTCCGGCTTTCTCGGCTGGATGTTCGATTCCATGGACCTCAATTTGTTCACGCTGGTCCTGGTCCCCACCATCCGCGAACTGACCGGCGCCAAGACGCCCGCCGAGATCGCACAGGCCGGCGGCCTGATCATTGCCCTTAAAATCTTCGGCTGGGGCCTCGGCGGAGTCCTGTTCGGGGTCGCAGCCGATCGGCTGGGACGGTCGCGGACGCTGGTTTGGACGATCCTGATTTACGCGGTGTTCACCGCGGCCAGCGGTCTGGCACAGACCTGGACGCAGCTCGCCATCCTGCAAACGCTGGCCGGCATCGGCATTGGCGGCGAATGGGCCGCCGGGGCAGCGCTGATCGCCGAGACCTGGCCGGAGAAATCCCGCGTCAAGGCGATGCAGACCATGCAGATGGCCTACGCCTTCGGCTTCTTCCTCGCCGCCGGGGTGAATATCGTGCTTGGCCCGATCAGCTGGCGCTATGTGCTGGCCGCCGGCATCATCCCCGCCATCGCCACCATCTTCATCCGCCGCTTCGTGCCGGAGCCCGAACGCTGGCAACAGGTCCGCGCCAAAGCGGTGAACGAAACCGCCGCCTCCACTTTCGCGGCCATCTTCGCCCCCGACATTCGCCGCAACACGATCGTCGGGGTCACCATCGCTTTGTCGATGATGGTCGGCAGCTGGGCCGCGCTGACGCTGCTGCCAGGCTGGATCAGCCAGTTGCTGGGGCCGAGCAATGCCAAACTCGCGGCCTGGACCATCAGCTGGAGCTTCATCCTGCTGAATATCGGCGCCGTCGCCGGCTACGTGACGCTGATCTTCGTGGCCGATATCGTGGGCCGCCGCCGCTGCTACTTCATCTTCTGCGTCGGCTCCCTGGCCTCGATCCTTTACACGTTCCAGCCCGGCACCACGCTGGAGCAGTTGCAGACCATGCTGCCGGTGCTCGGCTACTTCATCGTCGGCGGCTTCGGCACCTTCGCGGCCTATTTGCCGGAGCTGTTTCCCACCCGCATCCGCGGCACCGGCCAGGGATTCTGCTACAACATGTCCCGCATGCTGACCGCCCCCGGGCCGCTGCTCGCCGGCACGCTGGTGGGCACGTTCGGGTCGATCCCCCAGGCCGCCTCGGCCGTGGCGCTGTTCCTGGTCGTGGGGATGGTGGTGATCTGGTTCGGGCCGGAGACCGCGGGACAACCGCTTCGCGATTGATTTGCAACAGGAGGCGCAAGCCATGAAAGAACGCATCGTCGCCGTCCCCACCGCGGACGGCCAGATGGAAACCTTCATCACCCATCCCGAGCAGGATGGGCCTTTCCCCGCCGTCGTCCTGTTCATGGACGTCTGGGGCATCAGGGAGGAGCTGTACGACATCGCGCGGCGTATCGGCACCGTCGGCTACTGCGCCGTGGTGCCGGATTTCTACTATCGCCAGGGGCGCGTGCGGCATGAGTTCCGCGATGCCAACCACCGCATGATCTCCCTGCATGCTTTGCCGGAGGCGGATCGCCAGAAAGTGACCGCCCCGCTGGCGAAGCTGAGCGACACGATGGTGGTCGCCGATACCGGGGCTTTGATCGGATATCTGGACGCCAACGCGCCGGTCAGGCCGGGCCCGATGGGTTCCGTCGGCTATTGCATGGGCGGGCGGCACGTCATGAGCGTCGCGGCGGCCTATCCCGACCGCTTCCGCGCCTCCGCCGGGCTGCATCCGACCAGCCTGATCTCCGACCGCCCGGACTCCCCGCATCTCGTGGCCGATCGGCTGCGGGGCGAGTTCTACTGCGGCTTCGCGGAGACGGATCCTTATGCGTCGCTGCCGATGATCGCGGAACTGGGCCGGATCATGGATGGCTGCGCTGTCGGGTATCATCGGGAGATCCATGCGGGGGCCGTTCACGGCTACGCTTTGCCGGATCGCGACATCCACCATAAGGCCGGGGCGAACCGGGATTGGGAGCTGATTTTCGCGATGTACCGCCGCCAGTTGGGGCCGGTCTGACCCCATTGCGCGGAATGTGATGATTTTCCGCTATGACCCCCTTGATGGGGGGGGCGGGGCTGGTTATAAGCCGCCTCCCGCGCTTGGGGGGTCATAGCTCAGTTGGGAGAGCGCCTGAATGGCATTCAGGAGGTCGGGGGTTCGATTCCCCCTGACTCCACCAGCGCGAGGCGGATAACCGCCATTCCCCACGATCTCTGTAAATTGCATATGGTTCCGTGGCGTCGGCCTCAGGTCACGGCGACCGTGGCGCTGTCAATCTTGCTGCTCGCCCGGACAGGCTGGGCACATAGGCAATGCCGGTGTACCCGGCCCATGACACCAACGACGGAGGAACACATCCATGACATCACCCATCCTTCCGTATACCGGCCAGGAATACCTCGACAGCCTCGACGACGGACGCGAAGTCTGGATCTACGGGGAGCGGGTGGGCAAAATCACCGACCATCCGGCGTTCCGTAACACGGCCCGCATGATTGCCCGGCTGTATGACGCGCTGCATGACGATCATAACCAGGGCCGCAACATCCTCACCTGCCCGACGGAATGGGGCGGGTTCACGCATCGCTACTTCGTCGCGCCCCGCACGGTGGAAGAGCAGGTCGCCGGCCGTGATGCCATCGCCGCCTGGTCGCGCCTGACCTACGGGTGGCTCGGCCGATCGCCGGATTATAAGGCGGCGTTTTTGGCGACGCTGGGGGCGAATCCGGAGTTCTATGCGCCGTTCCAGGAAAATGCCCGCCGTTGGTACCGCAAGAGCCAGGAGCGGGTGCCCTTTATTAACCACGCCATCATCCACCCGCCGGTGGATCGCGGCCTGCCACCCGGCGCGCCCGGCGGCTCCGCCGATATTTGCGTGCGCGTCATCAAAGAGACCGATGCCGGTATTCATGTCAAAGGCGCCAAAGTGGTCGCCACCGGTTCGGCGCTGACCAATTACACCTTCGTCGCGCACCATGGCCTGATCCCGGTGCAGGACAAGAATTTCGCCCTCGTCTTCATGGTGCCCACCAACGCCCCCGGCGTTAAACTGATTGGCCGCGTCTCCAACGAACAGCGCGCGGCGGTGATGGGCAGCCCGTTCGATTACCCGCTGTCCAGCCGTCTGGATGAGAACGATGCCATCTTCATCATGGATGACGTTTTCATTCCGTGGGAGGATGTGTTTGTCTACGGCGATGTCGAGAAAGCCAACAACTTCTTCCCCCGCACCGGCTTCGTGCCGCGCGCTTTCATGCAGGGCAGCACGCGGCTTGGGGTAAAGCTGGATTTCATCGCCGGGCTGTTCCTACGCGCGACCGAAATGACGGGATCACGCGGCTTTCGCGGCGTGGAGGCCAATCTTGGGGAGGTCATCGCCCTTCGTAACATGATCTGGAGCCTGTCGGACGCGATGGCCAAATCGCCGGAATCCTGGGAGAACGGCTTCATCCTTCCCGGCTCCCGCGCCGCGCTGGCCTATACCGTATTGGCACCGGAAGCCTATGTGCAGGTCAAGAACCTGATCGAGAAAACCGTTGCCAGTGGTCTGATCTACCTGAATTCCCACGCCAACGACTTCAAGGTGCCGGAATTACGGGCCTATCTCGATACCTATGTCCGCGGCTCCGGCGGCGCCTCGGCGGAGGATCGGGTGAAGCTGATGAAACTGCTTTGGGACTCCCTTGGCTCCGAGTTCGGTGGACGGCACGAATTGTACGAAATCAACTATGCCGGCAGCCACGAGGAAATCCGCCGCTACGCGTTGTTTGGCGCGACCGCATCGGGGGATGCCGACAAGTGGAAGGACTTCGCCGGTTCGTGCATGGCGGAATACGACCTGAACGGCTGGACCGTGCCGGATTTGATCAATTCCGATGACGTCAGCATGCTGCGAGGGACGAAGACTGGCTGATATTATATCGGACTGTAAATTGAATGACGTACCGGCCATTGTTACCTGTCATGCCGACGGAGGTCGGCAACCACGCCTTTCTCCCGTCTAGCGCTGCAAAGTCGTGTATGCCGACCTCCGTCGGCATGACGGCGTTGGGGCGCTGCCGGTGGGTCTCATACCGGCCGCCGTTGATCTTGTCCCACCGGTAGCGCGCCAAACTCCTCATTCCGACGGAGGTCGGCGCCACTACGTCAATATTTACGCCAGTTCGTATCAGCCCCGAAAGCGCCTCACCGATCCAGCCAGACATCCTCCATCCGCCAGCCATTGTACTGGCTGTTCACCATCATCGTCAGACCCTTCACCCAGGGCTGCCAGCACGTCGCCGCCCGCGAGTGATACATGATCGGCCGCGCCAGTTCCTCCTGCAACGTTCTGTCAATTTCCCACACCAGCTGCCGCCGCTTGCCCGGATCAACCTCCCGCGACTGGGCCTCGATCTTCGCATCCAGCGCCCGGTTGCAGTGACCGGTATAATTACGGGGTGAGTCGCAGACATAGTTCTGGTAAAAATTCGGATCCGGATCATCCACCGCCGCGCCGAGGACGTTCACCGCCATCCGGTAATCCTTCTTGATCAGCTTGGGCACCCAGGTCGCGGTCTCCGTCGTGTCCAGCTCGCCATCGATGCCAATCTCTTTCAATTGGTCGATGAACAACGTCGCGGGGTCGCGGTAGACGGACAAATTGCGCACCGACACCTTCACCGATAACCGGTTGTCCGGCCCGTAGCCCAGCCGGCGCAGGATGGCGCGCGCCTCCTCCCGGTTCTTGCCGACATCGTCGCCATAGCCGGGCAACCCCGCCAGCTTCTCCGGCGGCAAGCCCCAGACGCCCTCCGGCGGGGCCAGCATCGCCCCTCCCACCATGGCCTGCCCCTGCGTCAGAATGTCGATGAACGCCCGCCGATCGAGGGTCAGCGCGATGGCGCGGCGCAAGTCGGCGTTGTCGAAGGGCGGCGCTGTACGGTTGATCAGCAACGCGACGGTTTCGCTCGTCGGCGTCACCTCACACACCACTTCCGGGGCCTGCCGCCGCAAATCGGCCAGCAGCGGCACGGTGATCTCGTTCGGGAATGTCATGTCGAACTTGCCCGCCACGAAGGCCAGCATGGCGGTCGAGCGGTTGGGAATGATGGTGTATTCAACCCCATCCAGATGCGGCAGGCCGGGCTTCCAGTAATCGGGATTGCGGGCCAGCTTGATGCCCTGGTTGGGCTTGTATTCCACGAATTTGAACGGCCCGGTGCCGATGGGGGCCAGCCGCATGTCGCGGGGCGAGACATGGCAGGGGTACATCGGGGTCTCCCCGCTCGCCAGCAGCGACAGCAAGGCCGGCTGCGGGCGCTTGAGGTGGATGGTCGCCTCGCGCGCCCCGTTCACCGTGGTGCCCGACACGTTGACCCACCAACTGCCGCGATAGTTCAGCCGCAGCTTCTCTTTCCCGGCGTCGATCAGCAGATCCATGGTGCATTTGACGTCCGCCGCCGTGAACGGCTTGCCATCATGCCATTTCACCCCGTCGCGCAGGGCGAAGGTCAGTGCGGTGTGATCCGCGTTCCACGACCAGGCCGTGGCCAGGTCCGGCCGGATGGAGGCCTCGCTGTTCTGCGCCACGTGCTGGTCGTACAGCACCAGATTATTGAACACCCCCGTCATCGGCATCACCACGCCGACGGTGCCCTCTTCATGCATGGACATGCTGGCAGGGCTGTCGCGGTGATAAACGCGCAGCACCCCGCCTTGCTTTTCCGCCCAGGCCGCGGAGGAGATCAAAGCCAGTAGCAGAGCCAACGTCCAGGCGATGGGCTTCACGGCAGGTCTCCTCACGGCAGGTGGGTCAGTGGGACGCGGACAAGCGCTCCTTGATGAACGGCAGCAGCGATGCCCCGCCCAGCTTCGGCCCGTGTGCATGCAGGTGGCAGGACGCGGTGCCGCCGCCCTGCACCGGCACGGCCGGCGGGGCTTCTTTGCTGCAAATCTCCATCGCGAAGGGGCAGCGAGTGCGGAAGCGGCAGCCGCTCGGCGGGTTCATCGGGCTCGGCAGATCGCCACGCAGGATGATGCGGGTCGCGGTGCGCTGACGCTCCGGATCCGGGAAGGGCACCGCCGAGATCAACGCCGCGGAGTAAGGATGCGCCGGCGCGTCGTAGACCCGGCCGCTCGGCCCGGCCTCCACGATCTCCCCCAGATACATCACCGCGACATTGGGGCTCATGAGCCGCACCACCGCCAGGTCATGCGCCACCAGCAGGAAGCTGGTGCCGGACTTGGCCTGAATGGCCTTCAGCAGATTGAGGATCTGGCTCTGCGTCGACACGTCCAGCGCGGAGACGGGCTCATCCAGCACCACCAGCTCCGGATGCAGGATCATCGCCCGCGCGATGGCGATGCGCTGGCGCTGGCCGCCGGAGAATTCGTGCGGATAGCGCACCGCGTAGCCGGCATGCAGGCCCACCGCCTCCAGCATCGCCCCCACCATCGTGGCGCGTTCCGCCTTCGGAATATCGCGATGGATGATGATCGGCTCTTCCAGCAGCTGCGCCACCGTCATGGACGGGTTCAGGGACGAATACGGGTCCTGAAACACCATCTGCATGCGCCGCCGCAGCGTCCGCACGTCCTTGCGGCTGACCCCCGTGACATCGGTGCCGCCCAGCGTCACCTTGCCCGAATAGGGCTCGATCAGCCGCATGATGGACAGGCCGATCGTGGACTTGCCGCTGCCGGATTCGCCGACAAGGCCGAGCGTTTCTCCAGGCGCGATTTCGAATGAGGCGCCGTTCACCGCATGCAGCCGCTTGCGCGGACCAAACCCGGACGAGCCGAGGTCGTACATCACATGCAGGTCGGAGACCTTGAGACAGGGTTCGGTCATGGCGTCACGACCCTCCGATCCAGTGTTGGTCGCAATTGATCGACCAAAGCGCAGCGCACCAGGCCTTGACCCTCAATCGCCAAAGGCACCGGGACCGTGGTGCAGGGCCCGTCCTGGCGGTGAACGCAGCGGGGGTTGAAGCGGCAGCCCTTGGGCCAGGCATGCGCCTGCGCCACGGTGCCGGGGATGGCGATCGGGTCATGCCCCCGTTCCAGCGCCACCTGTGGCATCGCCTCCAGCAGCCCCGCCGTATAGGGATGCCTCGGCGCGGAGAACAGTTGATCGGCCGGGGCGGCCTCCACCACCTGCGCGCCATACATCACCACCACGCTGCGCGCGATTTCCGCCACCACGCCCAGATCATGGGTGATGAACAGCACGGACATGCCGAGTTCGCGCTGCAATTCCTTCAGCACTTCCAGAATGCGGGCCTGGATGGTGACGTCCAGCGCGGTCGTCGGCTCATCCGCGATCAGCAGCTTGGGGCCGCAGGCGATCGCCATCGCGATCATCACCCGCTGGCGCATGCCGCCGGAGAACTGGTGCGGATAGGCATGCGCCCTTGTGGCGGCGGAGGCGATATGCACCCGATCGAGGGATTCCACCGCCCGTTTCCAGGCCTCCGCCCGGGACACGCCGCGATGCCGGCGCACGACCTCGGCGATTTGCTCGCCCACGGTGTAAGCGGGGTTCAGGCTCGACATCGGCTCCTGGAAGATGAAGCCGATGGAGTCGCCGCGGATGCGGTTGAGCACGCGGTTGGAGGCGCCAACCAGCTCCTGCCCGTCGAACATGACGCTGCCCGCGGTGACGCGGCCGCCTTTCGGCTGCACCAGCCCGACGGCGGCCTGGGTGGTGACGCTTTTGCCGGAGCCAGATTCACCGACAACGCAGACGATGTCGTTACGGCCAACGCTGAACGAGACATTGTCCACCACGGTCAGCCAACCGGCGGGGGACGGGTACTGGACGGTCAATCCCTTGATGTCCAGCAGGGGGGCGCTATCGGTCATGCGAAAGCCCCCGTCCGCTCAAAATGACGATTTTTCGTCTGCCCAGGTGGGCCGAGGCCTGACAACCCGTCATCCCCGGGCTTGTCCCGGGGACCATGGTTTCCGGCAGTGCGGCGCTTGGTCCCCGGGACGCGCCCGGGGATGACGGTTCAGCATGCCCGGGGATGACGGGTGGGGCGAGCCCTTGCCCTGGGGTGATGGCGGCTGGTGGTGACGCGGCCTTGATCAGGGCGATCAGGGCGGTGGCCTCGGCGCTTGTCAGGTCGGTGGCGCTGAGCAGCAGCGAGCTCACGGCGTATGGGCTTTGGCGGGTGTCCGGGCGGACCTGGTGCAGGAGGGGGTTGAGCGCCTCCAGCGCGAAGCCGGTTTTGGCGATACAGAACAGGACGCGGCCGCGGGCGCGCAGCGCGTCGGCGCGGGCTTTGAGGGCGCGGTAGGCGGGGTGTCCCGTGGCGCGGGCGGCGGCGATGCGGGCCTTGCCCTCGGCCGTTCTGGGGCCGGTGGCGGCGCCGCCATGCATCCGGCATTTGCCGTTTTTCATGGCCGGGCCTTTGCAGGGGCAGCCTTGGCGGGTCTTGGCGCCGCAGCGGGGCGCGAGGTTCGGGTTGCCCCTGGGGTTGCCGTTGCGTAGCGGGCCGGTGGGGCGCGGCTCAGGGCGTATGGGGTTTTCGGGTGCGGTGGGGGCGACTGCTGACGCCGGTGGTGATGGTGCGGGTGGGGCTCGGCGTCCGGCGGGCCTTCGATAATCTGCGCCGGATCGGCCCGGCGCTGGTTACCCTGACCATCGCCGTCGGCATCGG
>CAIUPC010000208.1 GCA_903900905.1 uncultured Acetobacteraceae bacterium | reverse complement strand
GCGCCTGTCGTGGGCTGACCCGCGGTTCCGGGCGCTGGTCTGGCAGGTGGTGATCATCGGCACGGTGGCCGCGATTGGCTGGTATCTGGTGTCGAACACCAACCACAACCTGGCCGCGCGGCGCATCGCCACCGGATTTGGATTTCTCGATCGCGTTGCTGGCATCCCCATCGGCGAGTCGATGATTTCGTATGATCCGGCGCAGGACACCTATGGTCGCGCCCTGTGGATCGGGGTGCTCAACACGCTGAAGGTCGCGGGCATTGGCGTGGTGCTGGCGACGGTCCTCGGCACGCTGATCGGGATTGGGCGGCTGTCGTCGAACTGGCTGCTGGCGAAGCTCAGCGGGTTCTATGTGGAGACCATTCGCGACATCCCGCTGCTGCTGCAATTGCTGTTCTGGTACACCATGCTCCAGGGCCTCCCCGCCCCACGTCAGGCCTGGAAGATCGGCGAATCGGTGTTCCTGTCCAATCGCGGCATCAAGGTGCCGCTGCTGGTCTGGGAATCCGCGCATGATTGGGCACTGCTGGCGTTTTTGGCGGGGGTCATTGGCACCTGGTTCTGGAACCGCCGCGCGCGCCTGAAGCAGGAGGCGACAGGTGTCCGCCCCGCGGTCTGGCCCGCGGCATTGGGCAGCCTGGTGGTTCTGCCGCTGGTGGTTTGGGCGTTGCTTGGCGCACCGGCTACGATCGAGACCCCGGCGTTGAAGGGCTTCAACTTCCAGGGCGGCGGCACTGTCAGCCCGGAATATTTCGCGCTGCTGCTTGGCCTGGTGCTCTACACCGCCGGCTATATCGCGGAGATCGTGCGTTCCGGCATTCTGGCCATCGCGGTCGGGCAGTGGGAGGCCGCGGGCGCCCTGGGGCTGCGCCGCGGCGCCATTCTGCGCCATATCGTGCTGCCGCAGGCGCTGCGGGTGATCATCCCGCCGATGACCAGCCAGTATTTGAACCTGACCAAGAACAGCTCGCTGGCGGTGGCTATCGGCTATCAGGATGTGGTTTCCATCGCCAACACCACGCTGAACCAGACGGGCCAGGCGGTCGAGGGGATCGCGGTCATCATGGCCGTCTATTTGACGATCAGCCTGTCCATCAGCCTGTCCATGAACTGGTACAACGCGCGTATCGCGCTGGTGGGGCGCTGATGCCATGAGTGATGCCACCGTCACCCGCAAAGAAGTCCGGATTGGCGCCGCCGCCTGGTTGCGCGCGAATCTGTTTAACTCCTGGATCTCCACCGCCGTCACGCTGGCTTTGGCTTATATTATTCTGCGGGCGGGGATTGCCTTCGTGGAATGGGCCTTGATCAACGCGGTCTGGACGGTGCCTTACGGGCCGACGGGCATCGCTGATACGGCGGTGTGTCAGAATACCAAGGGGACCGGGGCGTGCTGGGCGATTATCGCCGATAAATACCGGCTGATTCTGTTCGGCCGCTTTCCCTTTGCCGAACAATGGCGGCCAGCGATTGTGGTGCTGCTGTTCATTGGGCTGTTCGTCATGTCCACCGTGCGGGTTGCCTGGCAGCGCGGGGTTCAGTCGCCGGCTTTGCAGAAGGTCGCTATCGGCGGTGGCGCTGTGATCGTGCTGGATAACCTGTTCGGCTTCCTGATGGTGGTCGCGCATGTCGGTTTCGGCCTGGACCTGGCCGGGCCGCTGGCGCCGATTGTCGCCGGGCTGGCGCTTCTGAATACCCTTGGGAAATTTGCCCTGGTGTTTAGTCTGCTGCTGCTTTGGCCCGCGGTTGGGGTGTGGATTGGGACCCTCGCCGTGATTGGCATGCTGATGTTTGGCGGTGTGCTGGGGATGGTGCCGGTGCCTGTGGATTATTGGGGCGGGCTGCCGATCACGCTGATATTGGCGACGTTTGGCTTGGTGTTCGCGTTTCCGCTGGCCATTCTGGTCGCGCTCGGCCGCCGTTCGACCGGCATGCCGGCGGTGAAGACGCTCTGTGTGGTTTACGTGGAGCTGATACGCGGCGTGCCGCTGATCAGCGTGCTGTTCATGGCCAGTGTCATGTTCCCGTTGTTCATGCCGCAGGGCATCAATATCGACAAATTGCTGCGGGCCCAGATCGCGGTGATCCTGTTTGCCGCCGCCTATCTGGCAGAGGTCGTGCGCGGCGGCCTGCAGGCCCTGCCGAAGGGCCAGTCGGAGGCCGCGGATGCGATGGGCCTGACCTATTGGCAGAAAACCGGCTTCATCATCCTGCCGCAGGCGTTGCGCCTGGTGATTCCGCCGCTGGTGAACACCTTCATCGGCTTCTTCAAGGATACCAGCCTGGTCCTGATCATCGGCATCTTCGACTTGCTGACGATGGGCAAAGTGGCACTGAGCGACCCGCCCTGGCAGAGCTTCTCCACCGAAGTCTATATCGCTTTGGCCTTTATCTACATCCTGTTCTGCTACGGCATGTCGCGGTACAGCCGCGGGCTGGAACGGGAACTGAATAGCGCTCGTGGGCGCTGAGGGAATGACCATGAACACCAGCGGGCCCGCGATTGAACTGGACAAGGTCAACAAGTGGTTTGGCGCGTTGCATGTGCTGCGCGACGTCAGCCTGACCGTGGCGCAGGGGGAGAAGGTGGTGGTTTGCGGCCCATCCGGCTCGGGCAAATCCACCATGATCCGCTGCATCAACCGGTTGGAAACCCATCAGGAGGGCCGGATTGTCGTCGATGGGACCGAGCTGACCGACGATCTGCGGTCCCTGGATACCATCCGCCGGGAAGTTGGGATGGTGTTTCAGTCGTTCAACCTGTTCCCGCATTTGACCATTCTGGAGAATTGCACCCTGGCGCCGATATGGGTTCGCAAGATGCCGAAGGCCGAAGCGGAAGCCCTGGCCATGAGCTATCTGGAACGGGTCCGAATCCCCGAGCAGGCGAAGAAGTACCCGGGCCAGCTTTCCGGCGGCCAGCAGCAGCGTGTCGCGATCGCGCGGGCTTTGTGCATGCGGCCGAAGATCATGCTGTTCGACGAACCGACCTCGGCCCTGGATCCGGAGATGATCAAAGAGGTTCTGGACACCATGATTTCATTGGCGGAGTCCGGGATGACCATGGTCTGCGTGACCCATGAAATGGGGTTTGCCCGCCAGGTCGCGGATCGGGTGGTGTTTATGGACCGGGGTGAGATCGTCGAAAGCGGCCCGCCGGTGCGGATGTTCGAAGCGCCGGAGACGGATCGCCTGAAATTGTTCCTGAGCCAGATCCTGCGCGGGCATTGAGGCGAGGGTCAAACCGCCTCCGTCATACTGTTGATTCGCGCCAATATGTCGCGCACTTTTGGTGCCGGGACGGGTGGGCTGAACAGATAGCCCTGTACTTCAGTGCAGCCTTCCAGCCGCAATAGCCGCAGTTGTTCGTCGGTTTCGACGCCCTCCGCCACGGTCGTCATGCCCAGCCCCCGGCTGAGGGCGGTGATCGCGCGCACAAGCTCCCGGCCGCCATCCTTGCGGGTGATGTCGGTGATGAAGGAGCGATCGATCTTGATTTTGTCGAACGGGAATTTGTGCAGGTAGCTGAGCGACGAATAACCGGTGCCGAAATCGTCCATTGAGATCCCGACGCCGAGATCGCGGACCCGGTGGAGCATGTCCAGCGTGGCCTCATCATCGCTGAGCAAAATGGATTCCGTAATTTCAACATCGAGGCGATGTGGCGGCAGCCGGCTCTCTTCCAGAGCCTGGGCGATCATGGCGTTGAGCCGGTTGCCGCGGAATTGCACGGGTGACAGATTGACCGCGACTTTGACCCCGTCAGGCCAGGTCGCGGCTTCACGGCACGCCGTGACCAGCACCCATTCGCCGATGGGCAGGATCAGGCCGGTTTCCTCGGCCAGCGGGATGAAGTCGGCCGGGGAAACGATGCCCCGTTCGGGATGATGCCAGCGGATCAGCGCTTCGAAGGCGACGACGTGTTCGCCGTCCCGATCCAACGCCAGAAGCGGTTGATAGTACAGTTCGAATTCGCGGTGGGTGATGGCGTGTCGCAGGTCCATTTCCATCGCCCGGCGGTCGCGCAGATGGGCTGCCATGCCGGGTTCGAAGAACAGGAAGCGCCCGCGTTCCGCTTTCGCCGCGTAGAGCGCCACGTCAGCGTTTTTCAGCAAGGCGCCGGTCGAACTGCCATGCTCCGGCGCCATGGCAATGCCAAGACTGGCGCCGGTGGCGATATGATGCCCGTTGGCTTCCATCGTCCCGCAGATCACCCCGAGGATGCGCGATGCCAGCAGCGCCGCACTTTCGGTGTCCGCGATATCTTCTTGCAGAATGGCAAACTCATCGCCGCCGAGGCGTGCAACGGTGTCGATTTCGCGCACGCAGGCCTGCAGCCGTTCGGCGATCGACCGCAAGAGCGCGTCGCCGGTATCGTGGCCGAGTGTGTCGTTGATCTGTTTGAAATGATCGAGATCCAGGCAATGGACGGCGAAGAGCGTCCCGCGGGCGGCGCGGGTGAGCGCCAGTTCGAGCCTCTCCTGGAACAGGCGCCGGTTGGGCAGGCCGGTCAGGTGGTCATGGCGCGCCATATAGACGATCCGCTCTTCGTCGCGGCGCTTTTCGGTGGTGTCCTCGACCGTTGCGACCCATCCGCCTTCCGGCAGGACATTGCGGCAGATAGCAACGTGACGGCCGTTTTCCATCGTGGCATCCAGCCGGGTCGACTGACCCGCCGCCACCGCCGCCATCTGCTGTCGATAGGTACTCTCGACGGACTCCAGAAGGTTCAAACCGGCCTGGACGGCAGCGGTCAGAAGGTCGCGGTAGGGAACACCTTCCCGCATGATGTCCGGCCTCAGACCGAGCACTTCGTGATACCGCCGGTTCCACAGGAGCAGCTCGCCCTTGGGGCTGAACAGACATAACCCATGCGACATGTTGTTCAATGCGACATCGCGCTGCCAGTGCGCCCGGCGGAGCGCGGCGTCCGCGGCCTGGCGCGCGATTTCGTTCACGCGAAAGACTTCCACCGCGCGGGCGATCGCACCGACTTCGTCCCGGCGCACGGTGCCCGGCGGGCAATGGCCGGTGTCACCTTTCGCCAGACGCTCAATCACCGTCGTCAGGCTTTGGATCGGCTGGGTGATGCCGCGCCCCACACTGGCGGAACCAAGGAGCCCGAGAAGGACGGCCAAGGTGCCGATAATGATCATGGTGCTTTCCGCGAACCGGCCGCTGGCGATCATCCGTTCCGAAAGCATGGTCCTGCGGTCGCGTAATCCGATGACCGTGTTGTTTAAAAGGGCTCGCAGTGTTCCGAAATGGTCATCGGCCGCGATCATCTCCAACGCACCATAACTCCGGTCACTGGACGCCGCGGCGATCGTACCGGCGGCGCTATCGGCGTAAACCCGATAGGCGCCGGTCAACGCGTCGAGTTGGTTTATGGCGATCTCACCCTGGAGCCTCTCTTGCATCGTCCGAACTGCGTCCTCTTGCTCACGCAGCAAACGCGAGACCGCGGCGGCATCGCGCGCCCAGCCTTCCGGATCGCTTTCGTTGGCCCGCTTGGACAGCAGCGCGAACAGGCGCCCATGGGTCAACGTGATGCGATCCATGAGGAAGGCGGCATCGCGCGCCGGCAGGATCGCGTGGCGCTCCAGATTCTCCAGCGCCGCGGTATTTGCGCGGGCGTTGAAGATGGCGACCCCCAATATCACCCCCATCAGGCAGAGCGTGAGCAGCGGGACCAGCACCACCTTGCGCGCCAAAGGCAGGTTCCGCAGCCAGCGTGCCCCACGGCGGCTCATGGCTCGTAGTATCCCGCACCGCAGACGGTTTGGTCGTCGAGCCTGATGACATAGACGGATTTACGCTCGATCCGGTGGCTCGCGGGATTGGGCCAGCGGTAGCGGACCCAGCCGGCGCCCTGATCATGACCCATGCGGTTGGCTTCGACATTGGGCAGATGCCCGTCGGGGTCGCGTACCTGGCTCAGGTCCCGCCCAACAAGCGCCGGGTTGCCGCCATGCGCCACGACCGTGCCGCTGGCGTCGAGGCAGAAGACGTAAAGCTCCCCATCCACGAAACCGCCATCGGGGCGGCCGAAGGCGTCGAACGCCTTTTCATGACCGGCGGCCCGCGCAAACGCGATGGCCCGTTCCGCCAGGGCGCGCGCTTCCTCTGCCGTGCGCGCGCCGGCTGGTGCAGCGGCTGACAGGCCAAGAAGGGCCAGACACGACAGGGACCATGGGCGGATTGGCATCGCGACCTCCGTTCGACACGGGAGTCGTCGCATGAAAGTATTAACAAATCGTTGACGGTAGACGAGAAATGTCGCGTTCTATGAAAAAAATATAAAAATGAATACGGTTGTATGTAGAATGGCTAGAGTGTCCGCGGCATCCGCAACAGGACTTTGCCAATACCGCGCCGCTCCTGCACCGCCTGCATGGCATCGGCAAATTGGTCGAGGGCGAAGATATGCGAGGTTGTCGGCTGAAGCTTGCCGGCGACAAACATCGCAAACATCGCCTCAATCGACGCGCGGACCCGCGCTTCGTGTTGATGGCGCTCGTCTTTCAGGCCCCAGCCGACATACAGGCCGTAATTGAAGCCCATCACCGCGATGTTTTTGACCAGCAGGATATTGCCGGGGATCTGCTGAATACGGCCAGCGGCAAAGCCGATAACCAGGATGCGGCCCTCATTTCCCGTACAGCGCAGCGACAGGTCGAAGGCATCGCCGCCCACGGGGTCGTAGACAACGTCCACGCCGTCCGGCGCCAGGGATCGGATCGCCGCCAGCGCGTCCGCCGAGGGAAACAGTACGGCCGCATCGGCGCCGTGCGCGCGCGCCACCGCCAGTTTTTCGGGGGTGGAGGCGGTCGCGATCACACGCGCGCCCATCGCTTTGCCCAGCTCCACCGCGGCCAGACCCACGGCGCCGGCCGCACCATGCACCAACAAAGTCTCACCCGGGCGCAGGTCCGCCCGCCAGGACAAGGCCGCGTGGGAGGTAGCGTAGGAGGTCGGGATTTGCGGCGCGACGTCGAATGGGAAGGAGTCCGGCAGTTTGTAGACCGTGGCTGGGTCAGTCACGGCTTCCTCGGCATGGCCACCCCAGTCGATGCAGGCGCAGACCCGGTCGCCGATTTGGAAGCGGGTGACTCCGGGGGCGACTTCCAGGATTTCGCCCGCGATTTCGGTGCCAGGGGTGAAGGGGCGTGGCGGTTTGCGCTGATATTGTCCGCGCGTCACCAGATCGGTCGCGAACGACACCCCGGCATAATGGATGCCGATACGGACCTGCCCAGCGCCCAGACGTGGCGCGGACACATTTTCCACCGCCAGGTCGCGGTAAGGCTTCCATTCATGGCAAACAACCGCGCGCATTCTAATGCCCGGCCTCACCAATGGGCGGAACCTGTCCGGTCATGCCGGCCAGAACCTCAATCACGTGGCGGGCATGCACATTGCGGTTTTCCCGATGCAGGCGGCCGGCGATGTTCAGCAGGCAGCCGAGGTCCCCGGCCAGCACCGTCGACGCCCCGGTCGCGGCGATATCGGCGGTCTTGTCCGAGACCATGCGCACCGAGATGTCCGGGTATTTGACGCAGAACGTGCCGCCGAAGCCGCAGCATATCTCGGGCTCGGTCATTTCCGTGATCTGGCAGCCGACAGATGCCAGCAGCGCGCGGGGCTGGTCTTTGATGCCCAGTTCACGCAGGCCGGAGCAGCTATCGTGATAGGTCACCGTGCCATCCAGCTGTACCGGCGGCAGCGACGTCACGCCCATGACATCGGTCAGAAAGCTGACGATCTCATAGGTTCGGGCAGCCAACGCATCGGCTTGCGCGCGCAGGTTGGGATCGTCGTCAAACAAATGCGGCATATGGTGCCGCAACATCCCACCGCATGAACCGGATGGCACGACCACATAATCATAGCCGCCGAAAGCTGTGAGGATCCCGCCGGCAAGGTCGCGCGCCGTGCGGCGGTCGCCGGAATTATAGGCCGGCTGGCCGCAGCAGGTTTGTGCGCGCGGCACTTCCACCCGGCAGCCGGCGTCTTCCAGGAGCTTGATGGCGGCGAAACCGACCGTTGGCCGGTGGAGATCGACCAGGCAGGTGACGAATAAGGCGACGCGGGGCTTTGAAGGAGGCATGGCTGCAACCTGAAGACTCTGCCGGGTTCGTCAAGAGGGGGCAGCGCCCATCGTCTATCGGCCGGCGGTAATTTCGGCGTAACTCAGCGTATGCCCCTCAAGGATCGGGTCGGTGGTGGCGAAGGCGGTGGCTCGCAGCCCCTGCACTTCCATGATGTTGTTGATCAACTCCAGGCAGTTTTTCGGCGTCATGTCGATGCAGCCGACACGCAGCTTGCCTTGGGTGGCGAGCCGCCCGATGAACGCATCCCGCCGAACAGCGCCACGCTTGGCGATGCCGATCACATCCGCGCCCTTGCGTCCGAGGTCGTAGTTGAGCTGCATGGCGGCAAAGACGGATGGCCAGGTGTCCCAATAGGTGCCGGCGATCCCGTCGAGAGACAAGGCGCCGTACCTGGTTGCGACCGCATGCGCCAATTGAGCCTTGTTCCAGCCGATAATATCCGTGGTGGGGCCTTCGTCTCCTGCGAGCCGGCCGCGGGAGCCAATCAGCATCAGCGTCGCGATCAACACAAACAGCGCATCGCGCACCGCGCGTGTTGGTATGATCTGGCGCAGCGACTGCCATATTCCGATGCCGCCGAGTGCCAGCAGCATCAGGAAGGCCGGCACGAAATAGCGGGGGCTGTAGCTGTTCAGCATCACATGTTCGGACGAAGCCGCGAGCAGGAACAGCACGAAGGCCGCGATGCCGGACGCGGCCGCCAGCAATGCCATCGGCCGGGGCGAGCGTGGAATGGCACCCTGGCGGCTGGCCAGCCAGCTCAGGCCAATGGGTAGCGCGATGGCGGGAATAAACCACAGTCCGGCGCAGCTCAGGACTTCCGCGAGGAAGATTTCCATTGCCTCCAGCGACAGGCGGATCGCCATCGAGGTCGGATATTGTGATGCGAACATCGCGGGGAGCAGCAAGGCGACCAAGGCCGTGGCGCAGGTCAACAGCAGCAAGCGCACACGCTCTGGGGTCGGCGCACGCATGGTGAGCACCGCCAGCAGCGGCAGTGCGATCATCAGCAGGCCGTAATTGACGATATGGGCCGCGAGCAGCGCCGTGGTCCCCAGGGCGATCAACCCCTGGCGCTGCCATCCCGCCGGCTGGGACCAGGCGCGGCGCAGGACGAGCACGGCGAGCCCGGCGCAGCACAATGATGTGGCATATGGGGTGGCGACAATGAACGTCTCATGGATGAGCATCGGGCTGGCGGCCACAAGCATCAGGCAGTCCGCCGCCAGGGCCGCACGCCAGACGTCTTTGGCCTTGCGGAAGAACAACGCGGTGAAGAACACCGGCGCGACCATCCCGGCGGCCACCCGCAGCAGGATCTGGACATAAGCGTTTTCGCCCGGATTTTGGATCCAGGCTGTCAGGAGCGGTAACAGGTTCCCGAAGCGGTTCTGCTCCCAGTAATATAAGGTGAGCTTCTGCAAAGAGATGATGCTTGGCAGCAGGTCATCGGCATTTTGCTGCCACGGCACCGCGCCCATGACGATGACAACCGCGATCACAAACAGGCCTGCCATAAGGATGGCGGCCGTCGCGTCCATCGCCGCCAGCAGTTCGTTCACCCATCGCCTGACCGAACCGGTGACCTCCGCCGGCATTGGTACAGCTGCCGGCGCCATTGGCATTTCAATGGCCGTTGCCGCTGCTTGTGCCGCTGCTGGGGTTGGGCTGGGCGCGGATTGTGGTGGGGTGGACTCCGGCATGACCGCATCAGTCACGACCGATAGCGGCACGACCAGTGGGGGCACGACCGGCGGGGCCACCGCGGGGGCCGCCGCGGCGGGCGTACCTTCGGGCGGTTGCCGTTTCAGGATGTCGAACCAACGCCGTGGCGCCGGTTCGGCGGCAGCGGCGACTTCCATAGCGGGCCGGCGCCGCAGCGGCCGTTCTGGCGCCGGTTCGGCGGCCGGCGCCACCGCCGGTGGGTCTTCCGCCATTTCGTGCAAAGCGCGTTTAAACCGGCGGGCGGGCGGCCGAAGACCAGCGAGCACATCGTCCGACGTTCGCTCCTCGCCGGGATTGGGGCGATTGAGGATGCTGCGCATGTCGACTAAGCGCTCCGCGCCGCGGTGAGGCGCCAGGTTGGGTCCGGTTGGCGCAGATCGCGCTCGAAGGTCCAGATGTCGGATATTTCGGTCACCGCTTCGGCGCCCACGACAATGTGACCGGCGCTATCCCGCGTCAGATTGACCTGGTCGGAGACGATGCGAAGGGTTATGGCCGCGATGCTGCCGTGCAGCGCGGCATCTTCAATGGCCAGACGCTCAATCGCGCGGACCTCGCTGATTTGCGTCTGTCCCAGGGCTTCGCGGGCCGTGATCGCGCCCTCGAACGCGGTGTAGGTGTCGTCTGACAAGAGGGTGCGCAACATTTGCCGATCACCACTGGCAAAGGCGGCCACGATCATGCGGAAGGCTTTTTCGGCACCGTTCAGGAAGCCTCCGGGGGCGAAGCCTGGATCAAGTGCCCGCATCTGTGTCAAAGTCTGACCGAGCGGGCTGGCCGGATCGGGCGTTGCTGTCGCTTGACCACTCTCCGCCCGTGCATCAACTGCCGGCCCTGCTGGCTGGGGTGCAAGCGGCGGTTGTGGCATGGCCGGACGTTCAAAGCCGGTCCGGCGGCCGAGGATTCCGCGCAGGCGCAACACCAGGAAGGCCGCGACCATCCCGAACAGCACCAGATCGACCGGAAAACTGCCAGTGGAACCCATTTTTTATCTCCTTGCAGAGCGACACATAGGCGTGCAAGTCGCGGGTGACAAACATAAAACGAGGTTTGGGATGATCTTACTGCGCCACGGGCAAAGCGAATTCAATGTTCATATTACCGCAACGCGCCGCGACCCCGGTATCGCCGACCCTAGATTGACGGAATATGGGCACATTCAGGCGGAGCAGGCGGCGCGTCAACTCCGGAATGAGAGTATCGCGCGTATTGTGTGTTCTCCATACTCTCGTGCGTTGCAGACGGCGGAGCCTCTTGCACGCGTCTTGGGCGTGCCGGTGCAGGTGACGCCGCTGGTGCGGGAGCGCTATGGCTATGCCTGCGACATCGGCACACCGCGCACCGAGCTTGATATGCGGTGGCCTGATCACGATTTTTCCGCGATCGACGAAGTCTGGTGGCCCGATCAGCACGAGCCGGCGGAGTCCGTCATCGGCCGTGCCAGCGCATTTCGCGCGGAAATGGCGGCGCGGCCAGACTGGGCGGATACAGTGGTGGTCAGCCATTGGGGCTTCATCCTGTGCATGACCGGGCTCAGCGTGATGAACGGGCAGTGGCTGCGCTGCGATCCGACGATGCCGGGCCCGCGGGAGATTGTCTGGCGCTCCTGATCGGGCGTTTTCAGTCTTGTTTCGCATGGCGCGATGCCGGCGGGCGTGCTAACCCGCCCCGCCACAACGGTGCTCTATGTATGTGGGCACACTACTCAGACGGAGATCCCGATGTCCGAAACCACCCAAACCCCCCCGGCCGGCGAAGCTGCTCCGGTGCCACCGCTGGTGGTCAACATCCAGTATGTCAAAGACCTTTCTTTTGAAGTCCCCGGCGCGCCGGCGATTTTCACTCAGCTCCGCGCTCAGCCGCAGGTCGCGATCAATCTCGATGTGCAGGCCCGCCGCATTCAGGACGGACAGCCGGTGTTCGAAGTCTCGCTGGTGATCCGCGCTGAAGCGCATGATCCCTCGCCGCAGACCAATGGCCAGACCGCCCCGGCTGTCCCCCCGACGGTGTTCGTGGCAGAGCTGACCTATGCCGGCGTTTTCACCCTCAATGGGCTGCCGGACAACGCGGTGGAGCCGGTGCTTCTGGTCGAATGCCCGCGCATTCTGTTCCCATTCGCCCGCAATATTCTGTCGGATGTGACGCGCGACGGCGGTTTTCCGCCCGTTCTGCTGCAGCCGATTGATTTCGTGGCGCTGTGGCAGTCGCGCCGTGCTGGCGCCGGTGCGGCCCAGCCTGCCGTTGTGGCCTGATCCAGGCCCCTTGATCCAGGATGGCGGGCCGCTGCTTCAGGCGGCCCGCCAAAGCGGGTCTTTCAACTTTCCGACAAATGCCTCATGCGCCGCCAGTTCAGTCTCACTGGGCTGGAACAGGCGCGGCGTTCGGTGACCTGTATGGGTGTAGACCGTCACTTGCGCCCGGCCTTTATCCGCCGCCAGGGATAGGCCGCGCTGCCGTCCGCCCGTCAGCTCCACATACACATCGGCCAGCAGTTTGCAGTCCAGCAGGGCGTTATGCGTGGTGCGGGCCGACAGATCGATCGAAAACCGGCGGCAGAGCGCGTCCAGGCTGGCCGGCATCCCGGGAAAACGCTGCTTTGCCAGGATCAGAGTGTCGACCATCCGGCTTTTGTCCAGCGCCGGGCGGTTGATCCGTGCCAGTTCGGCGTTGATGAAGCCGAAGTCGAAGGGCGCGTTGTGGGCGATCAGCTTGCCATCGCCGAAAAACGCCAGCATCTCGTCAACGATACCCGCGAACAAGGGTCTGCCGGCGAGTTGGGATGATGTGATGCCGTGAACGCGCGTCGCCTCCGCCGGGATGTCGCGCTGTGGATCGACCAAGGCATGGAAATGCGCCCCGGTCGGGAGGTCATTGAGCAGCTCGAGCGCCGCGATCTCGATCACCCGATCCCCGGTGAGCGGATCGAGGCCGGTGGTCTCGGTATCGAACAGCACTGAGCGGATCATGGGCGGAGGCCTTGGATGACCCGGCGCAGCTGTCGCTGGGTGTGATAGCGGGACAGGCCGGTACGGATGACAATATCCGCGCGGCGCCGTTTTTCAGCGTCGGGCATCTGCCGGGCGATGACGTTCTCGATGTCCTGCTGGCTCATTTTCCGGCGCAGGCGGACACGATGGATTTGCACCGATCGCGGCGCCGAGACGACCATTGAGAAGCTGAGCTTACGGCCACCGGTTTCGAACAGCAGCGGGATGTCCAGCACCGCGGCGGGGGCGGCGGCGCGGCGGGCGCGGGCCAGGAAGGCGCGTTCTTCCTCTCGCACCATTGGGTGCAGGATGCGTTCCAGGCGGGTAAGGGCCTCTTTGTTGCCGAGCACCGCGGCGCGCAGCGCAGCGCGGTCGAGCGCGCCGTTCACCACCGTGCCAGGAAACGCCGCCTCGATCGGCTTCAGCGCGCGTCCGCCGGGGGCCTGCAGCCTGTGAACGGTCGCATCGGCGTCGAACACCGGGATATGGGCACGCCTGAACGCGCCGGCGGCGGTGGACTTGCCCATTCCGATCCCGCCGGTGAGGCCGATGACCTTCATGCGCCCAGCAGATCCGATGCCACGAACCGGCGGAGTTCCTCATCGACCGTGGGGCGCACGCCGAACCAGGCTTCGAAGCTGGGCACGGCCTGGTGCAGTAGCATGCCGAGCCCATCGACTATGCGCAGGCCCTGTGCCCGCGCCTGTGCCAGCAATGGCGTCTCCAGCGGCACGTAGACGATATCGTTGACGGCCATGCCCGGGGATGCGCGTGACAGGTCGATGTCGACCGGGTTTTTGCCGTGCATGCCGAGGGAGGTGCAGTTGACCAGCAAAGCGTGGTCCGGAACCGCATCCGACCTCTGCTCCCAATCGATGACCTTAAGGCCGGGGAGGTCCTGCGCCAGGGCTTCCGCACGGGCGCGGGTACGGTTGGCAACCGTCACGGTGACCCCGAGATCCTGCAACACGGCCACGATGGCACGCGCACCGCCGCCGGCACCCAGCAGCAAAGCCGGCCCCGCGGCGGGGTCGACCCCGCTGGCGCGCAAATGCGCCAGGAAGCCCCAGCCGTCGGTGTTGGAGCCGGATATCTTGCCGTCCTTGAACACCAGCAGGTTAACCGCCCCGGCGCGTTTGGCGGAAGCGTCGACGGTATCGCAGACCTCAAACGCGGCCAGCTTGTGCGGGATGGTGACGTTGCCGCCGGCGAAGCCCGCGTACATCAGGCCGCGGATGGCGTCCGGAAAATTCTCCGGCTGGATGGCGAGCGGCACATAGGCGCCGTCGATCTGATGCCGCTCCAGCCAGAAGCCGTGCAGCCGGGGGGAGCGGGAGTGGCTGACGGGCCAGCCGATGATGCCCGCGAGTCGGGCCGATCCTGAGAGTATGGGCATGGGCGCAGCATTCCCCGTGTGGCGAGGAAGATCAACCTCGCCCATGCCGTCTGGACCGTTTACGCCGCGTGTTCGCGGATTGAGTAGTAGAGCAGCACGCCGATCATCCAGCAGACCGTCAGGATGCCGAAGGTCATGAGGGTCCAGCGGAACGGGCGCGGGTAGACGGCGCTCTGTGCCAGGCTGGGTTTCACATGCTGCTGCAAATACAGATGCTGAACGGAGGCATTGAATTTCACCTGCTCCAGGTGGCGATAGGCGCCGTCGCGGGCGGCAAGGGTGAAATTCCGCTCCCGCTCCAGGACGTCGAATTGCACGAGTTCTTTGGACAGGTTGCGCTGCAGGCCGCCTTCCGTCAGTCCGGTGCGGCCCAGCCCGTTGCTGACGCGGGTGAGTTCGGCCTCGGTCCCGGCGATCTGCGCTTTCAGGCTGAGCACGGCGGGCGCTGTGGGGCTCAGGACCTGTCCTAGATTGTTCAATTGGGCGTTCAATGTCGTCAGATTCTGCCGCAACGTCGCCGAGAGGGCTTCCGCGGCATCACCGGGCTTGGTGGGTGTGATGGTGTGATTTTCTTCCCGGAAGGCGCGCAGCGCTTCGTCGGCCGCGGCCAGCCGCGCTGACAGGTTCTGATATTCCGCCTCGGCGTAGCGCACCGCGTCATTTCGGGATTTTGAACCGACATCATTGACGACCTGCTCGGCCGCCTCGGCCATCGCCAGCGTGATCTTTAACGAGTCCTGGGCGCTGAAGGCCCGGACCCCGACATAGCCGAGCTGGGTAGTCACATCGAATTCGGCATCCACCGCCCAGTTGCGCCAATAGCGGTGCAGCCGCTCAACCGTTCCATTATCCCACCAGAAATGGAAGAGTGGATCGAAGCCCGGGGGATTGAACAGCGCCGGCAGGTTCACTTTCTTGCGCAGGTCTTCGACGACCTGACGGCTGCGCAGATAATCGGCCACGATATGGTCGGATCGGATCGATGCACCGCTCTGCACGGTGTTGGTGATTTCGCTGAAGACGTTGCTGCCTGGATCTGTGGCATTGTAGACGCTGAAGCGGAATTCAGTAATATATTGCGGTGACGCGATAAATTGCAGATAAACGAAGACCAGCAGCGTCGGCAGGCCGACGGCCGCGAGGTAACAGAACAGACGGCGCCGAGGGCGGATTCGTCCGGGCATGGAGGCCATGATCATCTGTTGATCGACGGGGGCGTTCATCGTGTTTGCCTCCTGCGGCGCGAGATGGTTTTGCCAGTGGCAAGGCTACGCGGCATGGGTTGTTTCCTCCGACCAGAAGCCGGGATCCGGGGTCGGCATTCCATCGGGTTTTGAATCAATATGCGCTTCCACCAGGCGGGCATGTTCCGACACCGCATCCCTGACGCTGGCGTATTGGATGATCTGGCCTTCATGCAGGACGGCCGCATTATCGCAGAACAGCCGCACCAGCGCCGGGCTGCGGGTTGCCAGAATGAAGGTGGCATTGCGCTGCCGCTCCCGCACCAGCGTCCGGCACAGATCGCGGAACGGCGGCGGGCCGCCGATCATGAACTCATCGGCAAGGTAGATGTCGAAGGGGATCGCGTAGCTGGCGGAAAACGCGAGGCGGGCGCGCTTTTCACCCGAATAGCTTGCGACGGGCTGGTCGTAGGATGGTCCGAGCCCGCTGACATCGCCGACGAAATCGACGATAGGCCGGGGTTCGAGATTATAGATACGCGCGATAAAGCGCATATTTTCCCGGCCGCTCATGTGGCGGTGCATCCAGCCGAATGATCCGATCGGAAATGAAACCAGGCCGCGACGCAGCACCTGCCCATATGTCGTCGGAAGCACGCCGGCGAGCACCCGGATCAACGAGCTTTTGCCCATCCCCCGCACACTGAGGATGCCCATGGTACGGCCCTCGGGGAAGGCCATACTCACGTCGTTCAGCACCATCTTCGGGGCGCTGCTGCCGGCACCGTTGATGCGGGTAACATGGTTCATGACGATGGTCATGACCGCGGCCCTAGATCTGCCGGTGCAGCACGCGCTGCGCCGCGAGACCGATGAGCACGGCGCCCAGACACCAATAAAGCGCGTAGGCATAGCTGAGCGTCAGGTGGGGATAGAACTGGTAAACACCGGTTCGGAACCAGATCACGCCATGCAGCAGCGGGTTCCACCACAGCCAGTCGCGCACGTAAGCGGGCAGGAAGTCGGCCACGAAGAAAACGTTGGAGAAGAAGATCAAGGACCGCGCGATCAGCGTCCAGATCATCCGGTAAAACGTGAAGTGCAATGCGACCGCGGCATTGAAGAGCCCCACCCCGAAGGCGGTCAAAGCCATGACGCCCGTCGAAATGCCGAGTTGAATCGGGTCCTGCGGCACGGCACCCGGAATATCCAGCTCGATCGCGGCGTAAAACAGCGCCATGCCGATGATCATCACCGTCAGTGTTTCCACCACCAATTGCGCGATCGCGACGTCCACCACTGTTACCACGCCCAGCGGCTGCAACGGGTAGGCGACGCGGATCGCGCTCATGATGCGGCTGACGATATGGGTGAACAGGAAGTAGGGCAGGACCCCTGTCATCAGGAACAGGAACAGACTGGGACCATAATCCGATCGGCGGCCGAGCGCGCGGAAGACGATGTAAACCACCGCGAGCTGGCCCAATGGCTCGATCAGCGCCAGCAGGAACGTCAGCCGTGACGGACCGCGCCGGGTGCGGATGTCCCGCAGGATCAGCGCAAGCCACAGGCGGAAGGTGGAGGAGAGCATCTATCACCGCTCGCGCTTACCGCCGCCCGCGGCAGGTGCCAGGGAGGACAGTGTCAGCCGCGCCGGCGCATCGGTATTGCGCCCGGGCAACAGTGCTGCCACCCGTTCAAGCAGGTCGCTCCGCCAGGTTTCAAAATTGTAGTGTTCGAGGATGCGCGCCTGGCCGGCGGCCGCCCGGCGGGCGGCTTCGTCCCGGCGTGCCACCACCTGGCGCATCGCTGCGACGGCGCTGTCCATCCGCGGCACGCACCAATTGCCGATGTAACCGCCATGGCGCAGATGCGACGGCGGGGTCGGGATGACCTCGACATCGACCAGGAAGGCTGTCTCCGCGTCGCAGAAGTCCCTGGAGCCGGAGTAATCCGAAACAACCACCGGCCGCCCCAGGGCCATGGCGTCGGCGATGGGATAGCCGAACCCCTCAGCCCGATGCAGGGAAACGATCGCATCGGCCGCGCCGATCATGGCCCAGTATTCTTCTTCGGGAAGATCGCCGGTCACCAGTTCGATGCGCGTGTCACCGGCTATCAAATCGGCCAGCTCTTCCCAATATCCGTCGATATTGCTCCAGTGATTGGGTTCGATGTTGCGCATTTTCAGCACGAACCGGACGTTGCGGTTGTCGCGGTCGAACGCGGCCTGAAAGGCCTTGACCCCATCGAGAGGGTTCTTACGGATGATCGACGATCCGAATTCCGCCATGTACAGAAACACGAAAGGCGCTGAATCGCGCCGGAAGCGGCGCACGAATGGCATCCATGTTCGCGGATCCGGCGTGCGCAGCCCCTTTCCGATAACGCTGATCGGCACATCGGTGATCTGGTGATAGGCATCGGCGACGTAGCTCGACGGCGTCCAGATTTCATCGACGGCCAGCACGCCGAACCGGTGAATCGCGGGCGGGTAGTCCGTCTCCCACAGGAAGAAACCGACGATATGCGCACCGGCGCACAAAGAGGACAGCCGGCCGATAACTTCGGGTGCCGCGTCGGCGTTGACGCAGAGGATCACGACCCGCGCCCGCACCTCGGCGTCTTCCGGTACCTCGGCATTGATACAACGCCCGGAATGCGCATCGAAAACCAGCGGGCGGCACGGGCGCAACGCCTCAGCGAACATCGCCATGTTGCGGGCCAGGCCGGTACCGTTGGTCCAGCCGACAACCGCGACGTCGCAATAGCGGTGATCGCCGGCGGGTCCTGGGCTGGTGCCGAGATCGCAGGCCAGAGATAGCGATCCAAGTCCTGGCATTGGATGATAAAAGGCATCGATCAGGCGTTGCCGCCAGACCACGGGGCCGTCTTGTGCCAGCAGCCGTTCTGGTGCGTCGGAATCGGCCAGCAATGCCAGCAATGCGAGATCGAAGCGGCTGAAGCCGGCACCGTCGCCAGCGGCCCAGGCGGTCCAGTGGGAGTGCCAATAGGGCGGATTATAGGACATGCGCTCGGGATCGAGCGCGTCCTGCGTCACTTCCTTAAACGAGAGTGCGGCGCCGTATTGCGCGTCGCGCAGCTTCTCGGGGTGGCCTTGGTCCTGATGCAGATATGTCCAATACCAGCTCCATGGCAGATCGCCGGCGCGGACGGTGCCAGCCAGCGCCGACAGGCGTTCGGTTATGGCAGCCGATATCAAACGGTGGTTATTTTTATGATTGATGAATGGCGCGGTGGCGAATTTGAACTGGATCCGCCGCAGACCGTCGTCGGAGAAAATATCCAGGTCCCGGTAATGC
>CAIUPC010000207.1 GCA_903900905.1 uncultured Acetobacteraceae bacterium | reverse complement strand
GGCATTCGTGGAGAAGCGGAAGCCATCTTTTAACCACGGCTGATGCAAACGCGGGCAAACCAGTTTTGATCGAGCCGCGCTTCGTCTGCCCACCGCCTGTGATGCGAAGCGCGGAATGGTTTCATTTTTAACTGGGCCGCGCCCCGTGGCGCGGCCGCCCGAGATCCAGGGCGTCAGCAGGCGCATGGCCAAAGAAAGTCTTTCTACGCCTATATAATTGAATAAACTCGCTTATTCTATTTTGTATCGAATATAATCCAGGATTCACACCCTGCGTTGCCGTCTTTTAACGGAAAATTACCGCCAACTTTCACGCCGCATTGCACAATATTATCACTCGCGCACCCAGGGCCGCTCAGGTAAGGTATCAATTATGATATTCAGTAATTATTATATGCCTTACCCCCGGAAAGCCGCTATCCTGCGGCATGCCCAATCCGGTGCGGCGCCAGGCTGGAAAGGCGGACCCATTTTCCAGCAACCACGGGCCCAGCAACCACGGGGAGCCAGTCATGCATGTCGATGACCTCCGGGATGCGCTCGCCGGGGCGATGATCGAAACCCATTATCAGCCAATTGTCGCGATGGCGGATGGTATGCCCGTCGCGCTGGAAGCACTCGCGCGCCTGAAACACCCGAAGCTCGGCATATTGTCACCCGGCCACTTCGTCCCACAGATGGAGGATGCAGGCCTCGCCGCGGCATTGACCGAGCTGGTGTCGCATCAGGCCTTCACCGACATGAACAGCGCGCACCTCCTCGGACACGGTCTGCGTGTGGCGATCAATTTTCCGCTCGACGTGATTCTCGCAACGGAAGCGCTGACCCGGCTGGAGGAGCAGCGGCTCGCGGCCGGCATCGCCGCGGATGCGATTATCATCGAGCTGACCGAAAGCCGTCCGGTCGAGGATCTCGTCACCCTGCGCCATTCACTGGAATGGCTGCGCGCCCGCGGGTATCGCATCGCGATCGACGATGTCGGCCCGGCCGTTCCCATGCTGTCATCGCTGCTTGAGCTGCCGTTCACCTGCCTGAAACTCGACATGGCACTGGTACTTCGGGTTGAGACTGATCCCGCGACTGCGTGCTTCCTCCGCCAGACGGTCCGTCAGGCAGCAGCGCACGGCCTGACCGTGGTCGCCGAAGGCGTCGAAACGCCCGCGCTCTGGCACCGCATGAAGAACAAGGGCGTCGCTGCCGCCCAGGGCTTCCTTATCGGCCGACCGATGCGGGTCGAGCAGATTCCGGCCTGGCTGGAATCGTGGAAAGCGTCGCCCGCGATCGTCTGAGGCGGCGGGCCGGGATATCCGAACGGGACGGACCAGGGTACAATCCGGGCATACGGACCACCAAAGGACGAGCCCATGTTCGAACTGCCCGAAGAACACCGCATGCTGCAAGAGCTTGTGGCCAAGTTCATTGAACGCGATGTCATGCCACTCGAAAAACTGACCCTGGCGCGCGAAGCCTCCGGCCAGTCTTCCGGCCTGCCAGAGGCGGAGGAGGCAGCCCTCCTGGCGAAATGTAAGGAACTCGGCCTTTGGGGCCTGGACGTGCCGGAAGAATATGGCGGCGCCAACCTCCCCTACAGTGCGCTTGTCGGCGTCTACGAGGAACAGGGCCGCACCTGCGTGCCCTTCACCTTCCCGCCCGACAGCCCGAACCTGCACATGCTGATCGCGGTCGCGAATGACGAGCAGAAGAAGAAATACCTCGAACCCTATGCGCGCGGCGAAGCGCATTCCGCCATCGCCATTTCCGAGCCCGGCGCCGGTGGCGACCCCGCCGGGATGACCACCCGCGCCGTCAAGGACGGCAACGACTGGGTCATCAACGGCCGCAAAATATGGGTCAGCCGGGTGCCGAAAGCCGATTTCGTCATCGTCATGGCCCGCACCGGCGAAGGCAAACGCGCCGACGGCGTCACCGCCTTCATCGTCGAACGCGGCACCAAAGGCTTCATCATCGAGCGCGAAATCCCCATGATTGGCGGCCAGCGCACCTACGAGCTGGTGTTCGAGGATTGCCGCATCCCGGCGTCGCAGATCCTCGGCGTCGAAGGCAAGGGCTACGCCCCCATGCAGCTGCGCCTGACGGTGCGCCGCCTGCAGATGGGCGCCTGGTGCATCGGCATGTCCCGCCGCGCGCTGGACATGATGGTCGAGCATACCAAGCAGCGCGTCACCTTCGGGCAACGCCTGGCCGATCGGCAGGCGATTCAATGGTGGATTGCTGATGCGGCGACGAAGATCCATGCCTGCCGGCTGATGGTTTACGATGCCGCGGCGAAAGCCGATGCCGGTAAGGACGTGCGCACCGAGGCGTCGATGATCAAACTCTACGGCACCGAAATGGCGACCGAGATCGTCGATCATGCGCAACAGTCATTTGGTGCGATGGGCGTGGCGAAAGAACTGCCGCTGCAACTGATGGCGCAGAAGGTCCGCACCATGCGGGTCTATGAAGGCCCGTCAGAAGTGCACCGGATGGCGATCGCGCGGCGGATCATCGGGCGCTGACTTATACCAGACGCAGCTGCTGCTGACCCTCTGGCTGCGGTCCAAACTCGTCATGCCGACGGAGGTCGGCATGACGGGCACGGCAGCACCGCCCGCCCCTCGAACAACCAGCCCATAGCGCGATCAAACTACACCCGCGCATGCCGCCGCATCAAAAACAGCAGCAACAACGGCGGCACGATGGTCAGCGTCATCATCCGAAAATCATTATTAAACGCAATGATCTGCGCCTGATGACTGATCATCGAATCCAGCAAAGCCACCCCATGCCGCGTATAGGGATCCAACGCCCGCCCCGCCGCATCCCCCGCCTGCAACGCCCGATCAAATGGCGTGATCCCCGCCACCAGATCGGCATGCGTCACCTGAATGCCCCGCGTCAGCGTCGTCGAGGTCACCGAAATCCCGATCGCCGCCCCAATATTGCGCGACAGCGATTGCAGCGCCGTCCCCTCCCCGCGCAAAGCCGGAGACAGCGTCGTATAGGCCATCACCGACATCGGGTTGAACACCAGGCCGATGGAGAAACCCTGCAGCACCAGCGCGACCATCATCTCCGCCTGGGTGACGTCGGGGGTCCAGTTGCTCATTTCGTACATCGCCCAGCCCAGCGTCAGCAGCCCCACCGCCATGATCTTGCGCTGATCGACCTTCATCCCCAGCCGGCTCGCCACGAACATCGACACCATCGTGCCCAGCCCGCGCGGCGCCAGTGCCAGGCCCGCGTCGTAAACCGGATACCCCGCCAGGTTCTGCAAATAGGGCGCCAGCAGCGCCGCCGTCGACAGCATCACCGACGAGACGCAGAACACCATCACCATGCCGGAGGTGAAATTACGGTCCTTGAAAAGGCCCGGCGACAGGAACGGCTTCTCGGCCGTGAACATGTGCACGATGAACAGATAAAAGCCGAGACCGGCCAGGGTCGCCTCGACCCAGATCTCGCGCGACGAGAACCAGTCCAGCTCCTGCCCACGATCCAGCATGATCTGCAACGAGCCGGCGCCGAGCGCCAGCATGCCGAAGCCATACCAGCTGAATTTCAACTCCGGCTTCGCGGGGGAGGCCGGCATGAACAGCGCCAGCCCGGTCATCGCCAGAATCCCGAACGGCAGGTTCACGTAGAACACCCACCGCCAACTATACAAATCCGTCAGATACCCCCCCAACGTCGGCCCCATGATCGGCCCCATCGTCACGCCCATGGAGAAGATCGCCATCGCCTGCGCCCGCCGCGAGAACGGGTAAATGTCCAGCATCGTGGCCTGCGATAACGGCGCCAAAGCCGCCCCGCACATGCCCTGCATCAGACGGAAGACGACCAGCTGCTCCAGCGTCTGCGCCGCACCGCACATCATCGAGGTGACGGTGAACCCAGCGATACAGCCGATAAACAGCCGGCGGCGGCCAAAGCGCACCGCCATCCAGCCGACAGGCGCGGTCATGATGGCGGCGGCGATGACGTAGGAGGTCAGGACCCAGGTCACCTCATCGCGCGAGGCCGACATGCTGCCCTGCATATAAGGGAGCGCCACGTTGGCGATGGTGGAATCCAGCGTCTGCATCAGCATGGCCAGCATGGCCGAGGCGGTGATCAACGCCCGATGCGGGACGCGCGCGGTTTCCGACATCGCGGTTTCTCCCTGCACGGTCCACTGTCAGATCCACTGTCAGATCCACTGGCCCGCGCTTTATTCTTCGTAACCCGCTGTTTCCGGGCACCTATTCAGGCAATATGCTCGCGATTGCGGATCCACTCCCAACTGCGCGGGGGCAGACGTCCCTCGGAGGCAGCTGGATTGACCTCAATGACCAAGAAGCGGGCGGACTTCGTAAGGGGCCTCAAGCTCTCGCTCACCGTATCAGCGTCCAGATCCGTGGAAACAAGGAAGACGTATGGCAGGTGGTTCCACCATCCATGAAAGAGCGGGCTTTTCGAGATGAAAACCGCGACGTCGCTATAATCCGAACCGATCGTGTCAGCATCCAGCACGATCATGAAAGTGCGGCTATTGGTCGGCATCGCGTTGAACTCCGGTCTCATGATGCCCAGACGGCCTGACGGCCTTCTTTGGCACAGCCTCCTCAAGATATGACAAAACGACTCGGTCCAGGCTTGGCTGCTCCGCCCTGTTGCGGTCGTCGCCGATGAGATCGATGTAGCGGTTCAGGACATTGAACCGCTCCGATCGCAAGAGGTCGGGTCGACGGAGAAGAGCATACCCCGCGAATCCGACCCCCGCTAGCGCTGCCAGACAACCTGTCGCCAGCATTACGACCGCGGCAATGGGGGACGCGGTAGCCGCCGCAAGGCCCATGCATCCCAGCGCGAAAGCGAGCAGGCAGGCCAAAATAAACGGTATCGGGTAGGAAACCGTGACGGTGCGGACGACTTCGGTGAATGCACGAGATTCTTGCATGACTGATCATACCCAACCGATCCTGGATGCATACCACCCGCTCACACCCGGGCGCCCATCCCGTCTACCGTGATCGGTGGCCGGGACAAGAATACCATGACGATTTCGTTACAAAATGATCGCTCGACGCCGATCAATGTTATGAAATGCAATCGGTTTTCTGCCGGGTGCCCGTGACCATCACAACACCAAAACCGATCGCACCCCGTTCTCGACCGCGGCCATATCCTCCCGCGACAGCGCCCCATCCCGCCGCATCAAACGCGTTCGGTCCACCGCGCGTAACTGATCACACACAGCGACCGAACCCGCCCCCGCCGATGGCACCGCCACGACAACCGGCGGCCGCGGCACCGGACCAGTGGACAGCGGCACCACGACCACGGTACGCCGCACCCGGTTCAGCCCGTCGCCCGATATCACGACCGCCGGCCGCCGCTTCTGGATCTCGCCCCCCCGTGCCGGGTCGAGATCCACCCACCAAATCGACCCGCGCGGGATGGCCGGTGCGGGGGCAGCGGCTGGCGTGGCCGCCATTTACGAATGATCACCGGCAGAGGGCGCGTCTGTCAGACCGTCCGCCGACGCTGCCCTGTCCCATTCCGCCATCTCCGCCCCCAGCGTGGCATCCTGCTCGACGGCGAGCGCCGCCAAATACAGCGGGTCATTGTCTCCTTCAGCCGGCGGCAACGCCATTTCCAGCAACTGGCGCACATAATCGCTCCGGCTACGTGCCGGGACGGCCTGTTTGAAGCGGCTGACCAACGCCTCTGGTAGCCGCAGCAGGACCTGTTCCGTCGCCATGGCTTCGTTTTCCATTCTGGAAGATTGCTATCTTCATAGATAGCAATGCTGTCCGCTGGGTTCAACCCTCTGTCAAACCCTCACTCTCCCGCCGACAGGCCCGCCAGAGCGGTGCGCCGGCGGGTGCGCCATTCCGTCGTCAGGGCCATCACCGCGGTCATCACCATGAACAGGACCGAGGAATAGAACACCCAGCGCGGCATATTGTGGTCCATGATCCAGCCGCCAATCAGCGGGCCGACCGTGCCGCCGATATTGAAGCCGGTGGTGACGATGCCGAACACCCGCCCGAACGCGCCGGGCGGTGAGGCCGCGCGCACCAGCATGTCACGCGAGGGCGAAATCATCCCCGACAGGAACCCCGCGCCAATCATCGCCAACGTCAGCATGATCGGCCCCAGATCCACCGTGCCCACCAGCAGGATCAGCACGGCCGAACCGCCGAACCCGCCCGCCGCCACGTCACCATGGCGTTTGGTCGCATCCGCGATGAACCCGCCCGCCAGCACGCCGGCGGCGCTGGCGAACAGGAAGCCCGACAGCGCCACATTCGCGGCCGACAGCGTGATCCCGTACATCGTGGTCAGCGCCACGGCGGAGTAGTTGGTCAGCGCGCCGCTGCTCAGGCTGAGCAGGGTGAAGAACCCAACCAGGCTCCAAACGGCTGGCGTCAGCAGGCTGCGCAAGGGGATATTGGCCGCACCAACCGGGGTGCGGGCCGCGGCGGAGCGATCCATCCAGCCCGCCGCCATCAACGGCAGCGCGACGACCAGCCCCAGGGCGCCCGCGGCAACGATCGCCAGCTCCGGCCCCCAGACGCGCGCCAGCAGCAGCATCAGCAAGGGCGCCACCGCGCCGCCGATGAAGCCGGCGAAGGTATGGACCGAGAACGCCCGGCCGAGCCGTGATGGCTCGATCACCGACCCCAGGATCGCGTAATCGGCCGGATGGTAGACCGCGTTGGCGACCCCCAGCAGCACCGAGGCACAGAGCAGCCAGCCATAAGACGGGAACAGCCCGATGGAGACATAAGCGATCCCCCCCAGCACCAGCCCCGCCACCAGCACCCGCCGCGCCCCGAACCGATCGACCGCATAGCCCATCGGCGTCTGCACCACGCCGCTGACGATGTTGAACAGGGTCAGCGCGAAGCCGAGCTCGACATAGCCGATACCCAGCCGCTCCTTGATCATCGGGAACAGCGGCACCAGCACCAGGTAATAGAAATGGCTGACCAGATGCGCGGCCGAGATCAGACCCAGGGCCTGGTTTTCGGCTGCCCGGCCAATGGGAGCACGGTTGGGGGCGCGGACCATCAGGCGAAGGCCTTGCGGATGCGGCCCCAATCCTCGATCGCCTGCTCCTGACCGTGGGTGATGGGGATGACGAACTGATTCCAGCCGGAATCGCGCACCGCCTCGATCCGCTGGGTGAGTTCCTGTTCCGTGGCGGTGAAGGTGGTGCGGCGGATGAGTTCGGCGTTCACGAAAGGGCGTTCCTCGGGTTTGACGAACAGGAAATGGCCGCGATGGTTCATGAGGTAGCGGGCATCCGCCGGTTCAAACTGGCGGGCCACGTCCAGATAGCCGTCGATGCTGGCCTGGGTGGAGGGCGGCACTTCGGTGGTGTTCTTCCACCCTTCCATATCCAAATCGGCCGCGCGATGCAGCAGCACGGCGGCGCGCGGCCCGGCCTGCGCCATCGCGCGGGGGCTGTCGGCGCGTTCCCCCGGCTCCAGCACGCAGCCGCCGGCCCAGACGGTCGTATAGAGGTCGGATTCGGCGCGGCCGGCGGCGGCCCAGTCCTTGCGCATCCCCTCCAGCGCGGTGATCGCGCCCGGCACGTCGCTGACGAAGGTCTTCCAGGCCGCGCCCAGCTTGGCCACCAGCGTCTGCGACTTCGGCCCATAGGCGGACACATGCAGCTTCACCGGATCGGTGATGTTGATCAGCCCGGCATCGGGGTTGAGGAACCGGATCTTCTTCCGCTTACCCTCGATCGTCGTTTCCAGCGTCTCCCCGTTCAGCAGGCCGTAGACGATGCGGATGTATTCCTCCATGTCCGCCAGCTTGATACCGCCCATGCCCATCGCGCGGCGGGCGGAAAAGCCGGTGCCAACGCCGAAATCGAGCCGGCCGGGGGCCATGGCATTGAGGGTGGCGAAGGCATTGGCGGTCACCGCGGCGATGCGGTTGGACGGCACCAGCACCCCGGTCCCCAGCCGGATTTTGGAGGTCTTCATCGCCGCCGCGCCCATGGCCACGAAGCAATCAGCGGTGATCATCTGGGTGTCGTAGAACCAGGCATGGGTGAAGCCGAGCTCTTCCGCCCGCTGCGCGAGTTTCCAGGAATCGTGCGAGGTGGGGATGCCGATGCCGAAATCCATGATGGGGCGCCTCCGGGCTTGCTTTTATGGGCGCCAGCTTAACCCGACGGGGGCGATCTGGGAACCGCACCGCCGCGGGCTGAGCAGGGGCATCGCATTTGGCCGCGATACCTTTGGCTGAACGGGCTTGGGCTCCAAAAAGCGTCATGCCCGGGCTCGTCCCCATCGGCGCTAACATAGTGACCGGCGGCATCCAAAACCGTCATCCCCGGGCTTGTCCCGGGGACCAAGGTTTCCGCCAGTGCTGCGATTGGTCCCCGGGCTTGTCCCGGGGATGACGCTGAGGGTTCGACCGTGGCGCACTCCAATCCAAATGCGATCACCCTCCGCGGGCTGAGCAGGTCTGCTGCCGGCATGCGGCCAAAAGAGAACGACCACATGCTTGGCACCTCGCTTGCATACGCCATGGAGATATGCAGACAAACGCTAACCCCAAGACCCCAGGCCCGCTGGCCGCCGCCCAGGCCGCCATCACAGCCGATACGGCCACAGCCGATCCGGCGATCTGGATCACGCGCGTGCCGGATGCCGAGATCCTGGAGCAGGCGCGACGGCTGGAGGACGAAGGCCCGCGCGGCCGGCCGCTCTGGGGCCTCACTGCGGTCATCAAGGACAATATCGACGTCGCCGGCCTGAAGACCACCGCCGCCTGCCCTGAATTTAGCCATATGCCCGCCGTATCAGCGGAGGCGGTGCGGCGGCTGGTCGAAGCCGGGGCGTTAATCCTGGGCAAAGTGAACCTCGACCAGTTCGCCACCGGCCTGGTCGGGGTGCGCAGCCCCTATGGCGTGCCGCGCACTGTGTTCAACCCGGCTTACGTGCCCGGCGGCTCCTCCTCCGGTTCGGCCGTGGCCGTGGCGGCCGGTATTTGCGATTTCGCGTTGGGCACCGACACCGCCGGCTCCGGCCGGGTGCCGGCGATGTTCGGCAATATCGTGGGCCTGAAACCAACGGTAGGGAGCGTGTCCGCCGCCGGCATGGTGCCGGCCTGCCGCTCGGTCGACACGATCTCAATCTTCGCCCGCAGCGTGGACGCGGCGCTGGCGGTGCAACGGGTGATCGCCTTCTACGACCGCACGGACCCCTATTCGCGCCCCGCCCCGGCCGGGTTCCTTCGCCGGGCGGCGCTGCCGCCGGCTATCCGCGTCGCCGTGGCCGAGGTGGGCGCGCTGTGCGATCCCGCCGTGACCGCCGCCTATCAGCGAACCGCCGCGCTGTTCACGACCGAAACCGTCGATCTGTCCCCCTTCCTGGCGGTCGCGCGGCTGCTCTACGACGGCCCCTGGGTCGCCGAACGGACCGCCGCGCTCCGCGCCATCATCACCGATCGGCCTGAAATCCTGCATCCCGTCACCCGCGCCATCGTGGCGGGCGGCCTGACCCGCAACACCGTGGACGCCTTCGACGCCTTCCATCAGCTGGCCCAGGCCCGAAGGATCGCCGCCGAACTCTTCACCCGCTGTGAGGCCCTGATCGTCCCCACCGCCCCCTTCACCCCGACCTTGGCGGAGCTGGAATCCGACCCGATCGGGCCGAACAGCCGCCTCGGCACGTTCACCAACTTCGTGAACCTGTGCGACCTTACCGCCATCGCGGTGCCAGCCGGCTTCGGGCCAGACGGCCTGCCCGCCGGAGTCACCGTTATCGGCCCCGCCTGGTCGGAGGGGCGGCTGGCCGCCATCGCGGACCACATCCACCGCCAGACCGCCGAGGCCCTGCCGCCGCCGCGGATCGACCCGGTCCAGGCCGACGAAACCCCCTTGTTCTGTATTGGCGCCCATATGGCCGGCCTGCCGCTGAACCCGCAGGTGACATCGCTGGGCGGGCGCTTCCTGCGCACCGCCCGGACCCAGCCCGTCTACCGCCTGCACGCCATGGGCAACCGCCCGGGCATGGTGCGGGTGGCATCCGGGGTCTCCGTGGCAGGCGAGGTCTGGGCCTTGCCCACCGCTTCCATCGGCGCGCTCCTGGCGCAAGTGCCGGCCCCGCTCGGCTTCGGCCAGGCGCTGCTGGAGGATGGGCCCTGCCTCGGTTTCGTCGCCGAGGCCCATGGCGTCGAAGGCACAACAGACATTTCATCTTATGGCGGCTGGCGGGCCTGGCTCGCGCGGGAGGGAAACGCATGACCGATGCCGAACTGGATGCCTATATCGACGCCTCGGCCCTGATGCTGGGTCTGACCGTGCAGCCGGACTGGCGGGGGCCGGTGCGCGCCAACCTGACCGTCACCCTGCGCATGGCGGCCTTGGTGGAGGGCTTTCCCCTCCCCGACGAAACCGAACCCGCCCCCGTCTACGGCGCCTGAGCCATGACCGATCTCGCCTGGCAGAGCGCCACCGACACCGCCGCCGCGATCGCCAGCGGCACCACCACCGCCCGCGCGGTGACCGAGGCCACGCTGGCCCGCATCGCCACCCGCGATAAGGTCCTGAACGCCTTCACCGATGTCACCGCCGCCCGGGCTCTGGCCAGGGCAGAGGCCGTCGATGCCGGGACTGTCACCGGCCCGCTCGCCGGGGTGCCTTTCGCGGTCAAGAATCTGTTCGACGTCGCCGGCCTGCCCACCCGCGCGGGCAGCCTGATCAACCGCGACCGCCCGGCCGCGACCCGCGATGCCGTGCTGATCGAGCGGCTGGAAGCCGCCGGCGCCATCCTCGTCGGCGCCCTGAACATGGGCGAATACGCCTACGACTTCACCGGGGAGAACGGGCACGACGGTGCCTCCCGCAATCCGCACGACACGGCGCGCATGAGCGGCGGGTCCTCCGGCGGGTCGGGCGCCGCCGTCGCGGGCGGGCTGGTGCCGCTGGCTTTGGGGTCCGATACCAATGGCTCCATCCGGGTGCCCTCATCCTTGTGTGGGCTGTTCGGCCTGAAGCCCACCTTCGGGCGGCTGCCGCGGACCGGGAGCTTCCCCTTCGTCTCCAGCCTCGACCATCTCGGCCCCTTCGCGCGCTCGGTCGCCGATTTGGCTTTGGCCTACGACGTCATGCAGGGCCATGACGAGGAAGATCCGTTCTGCGCCGAACGCATCGCCGAACCGGCCTCGCCGGGGCTGGACTTCGGCCTCGGCGGCCTGCGCATCGCCCGCGCCGGCGGGTATTTCCGCCGCGGCATGATGCCAGAGGCCGCCGCCGCCGTGGACCATGTCTGCACCGCTCTGGGCGTGACCGAGGAGGTCGAGATCCCCGAAGCCGGCCGCGCCCGCGCCGCCGCCTATCTGATTACCACCGCTGAGGGCGCCGCTTTGCACCTCGGCCGCCTGCGCACCCGCCCCGGCGATTTCGACCCCGACGTCCGCGACCGCCTGATCGCCGGCGCCATGGTGCCGGCGGGCATGGTGATCCAGGCGCAGAAATTCCGCCGCTGGTACCGCGCCGCCGTGCTGCGCCTGTTCGAGCATGTGGACGCGATCATCGCGCCCGCCACGCCCTGCTCCGCCCCGCTGATCGGTCAGAAAACTTTCACGTTGGACGGGGTGGAACTGCCGGTGCGCCCGAATTTGGGGATCTTCACGCAGCCGATATCCTTCATCGGGCTGCCGGTGGCGGCGGTACCGGTGCAAGCTGCGATGCCCATGGCCGTGCAGGTGATCGCGCCGCCCTGGCGGGAGGATGTCGCCCTGCGGATTGC
>CAIUPC010000206.1 GCA_903900905.1 uncultured Acetobacteraceae bacterium | reverse complement strand
TGGGGCGGTTTGCGCGATACGCTCGAAAAAGAAGGCATCACCTTTGGTCTCATGGAACAAAGTGAGGGCTGGAGCGGTTTGCGTGGCGGCATTCGGCGCGGCGGTGTCTATACCGGCCTGACCACCGCGACCCTGAAGGTGGACCTGGAGACGATCGCTAAAATCCCGGGCCTGACTTTAAACATTAGTGGTTACCAGATCCATGGCCGTGGCCCCTCGCCTAATCTGTCCGGCGCGCTGCAGGCCGTCAGCAATATCGAAGCCACGCGCGGCAACAAGCTGTACGATTTGTACCTGGAAGAGGAATTCCCCGATACCGGCCTGAATATCCGTATCGGTCAGTCCGGCGCGAACGAAGAATTCATGTTGATCAAATCGGCCGCGGTGCTGATCAACTCCAGCTTCGGCTTCCCGGCGCTGGCGGCATTTGGCCTGCCGTCCGGCGGCCCCAATTATCCGCTCGCCGCCCCGATGGTTCGCGTTCGCTACAAGGCGACGGAGCAGCTGACGCTGATGGGCGGCATCTACAACGGTGACCCCGCCGGTCCCGGCACCAACGACCCGCAATTGCGCGACTATACCGGCACGTCTTTCCGTATGCGCGATGGTGTCCTCGGTTTTGCTGAAATCGCGTATGATGTCGGCTCCGCTGATGTCGACGGGCGGCCGGGCACTTATAAAATCGGCGGCTGGTACCACTCCGGTAATTTCAACAATTTGCAGCATGATACGCTCGGCCGGTCGCTGGCCGATCCCACGAGCAATGGCGTGCCGTACCGGCACCATGGCAATTATGCTGTTTATGGGTTGATGGATCAGACCATCTGGCGGCCGCAGGGATCGAAGGATCGCGGCATCAATCTGTTCGCATTGGTGACGGCGGCGCCGAGCGATCGCAATTTCAGCAGCTTCTTCATCGAAGGCGGGGTGGTCTGGGTCGGGCCCTGCGAGTCGCGGGATGCCGATATCCTGAGTCTGGGCGTGGCCTATACCAATCTCAGTCATGCGCAGCAGACGTTCGGATCGGATCTGGTGCGGTTTGGCAGCGCCACCAAAGCCTTCCGCGGCGGCGAGACGGTGATCGAGCTGACCTATCAGGCGGCGGTGACGAAATGGCTGCTGGTGCAGCCGGATGTGCAATACATCATCAATCCCGGCGCCGGGATGCCGACTGTCGCGTCGAACGGCCAGGTCCTGCCGTTGAAAGACGCGGTCGCGGCGGGCGTGCGCGCGACGATTATCTTCTGAGGCACGTGACCGAGGCCATCGCGGGCGCGATGGCCTCGGCAGCATGCATCAGACCGCTTCGAGGATCGCTTCGGCCTTGCTGACTTCGAACCCGCCGGGGGCTTCGACGCCCAGGTGGGTGACGACGCCGTTTTCGGCGACGAGCGCGTAGCGCTGGCTGCGCCAGCCCATGCCACGGGCGTTCAGGTCGAGTTCGAGGCCAATGGCCTTGGCGAAGGCGGCAGCGCCGTCGGCCAGCATCTCAACCTTGCCTTCGGTGCCCTGATCCTTGCCCCAGGCGCCCATCACGAAGGCGTCGTTGACGGAGATGCAGGCAACGGTATCAACGCCCTTGGCCTTGAAGGCATCGGCGTTCTGCACGAAGCCCGGCAGGTGCTTGGCGCTGCAGGTCGGGGTGAAGGCACCCGGAACCGCGAACAGCACGACCTTCTTGCCCTTGAAGATGTCGTCGGTGGAGGTCTCTTTCGGGCCCTCCGCCGTCGCCGTCATCAGCTTCATCGACGGGATGGTGTCGCCAACTTTGATCGTCATGATTTCTTGCTCCCCCATATGGGATGACCGTTTGAGTTGCCGTTTTGAACCAGCGGGGGGACTCCTACCGCTCCCCGCGTCCAGAGTCACGCATCGGCTGTCGCCCGTCATATGACGGTTAAGATTGACGTGTCCCGCCACGAGGCGAATGATCACCGCCAGTATAAACACAGGAGCGTACGCCATGCCGTTGGAGTCACTGCAACCCCAGGATATCGATCTCGATGCCGTGCGCTGGCGCGCCCGCGTCGACCTTGCCGCCGCGCATCGGATGGCCGTCATGCACGGCCTGAATGAGGGCATTTTCAATCACTTCACCCTGCGCGTGCCTGGCGCCAACGACCGCTACTACCAGATCCCGTTTGGCCTGCACTGGTCCGAAGTGACCGCCAGCTGCTTCATGGAAATCGGCTATGATGGCACGCAGCTGAGCGGGGAGGGCGAGGTTGAACGCTCCGCTTACTGCATCCATGCGCCGATCCATCGGCTGAATGAGAAGGCGGCGGCGGTGTTCCATACGCATATGCCTTTCGCCAGCGCGCTGTCGCGTCTTGAAGACCAGCACATCCTGGCTATCGGCCAGACCGAACTCGGCACCGCTGTGCACACCGCCTATGACGAAATCTACACCGGCCCGGCGTTCGATCCGGCTGAGGGTGAGCGTCTGGCCGAAGTTATCGGCGACAAGACCGTGCTGATGATGGCCAATCACGGCATCGCCACCGTCGGCAAGACGGTCGCGGAGGCTTATGACCGGTTGTACTACGCCGAGCGCGTGGCCCAGGTGCAGCTTTATGCCATGTGGACCGGCAGGCCGTTGAAGCACCTGCCGGCGGACGTGGTCGATCAGACCCTGGCCGAGTTCCGCAATAATCGTTACCAGTACGGCGGCCGTCCGAACTGCGAATGGCACTTCGACGCCCTGAAGCGCATCCTTGATCGCAAGGAGCCTGACTACAAAGACTGAGCCGGAACAAAAATAACGGAGGAAACACAATGAACATCGGTCGTCGAAGCCTGAGCGGGCTGCTGCCCGTCATGGGACTGGCCGCGTGCGCACTGCTGGGCATTGGCCCGGCAGCCGCCGCGACTCCGGACGAGCAGGCCGTCGCCAAGAAGGTTGAAGCCTTCCGCGCCGCCCAGCTCGCCCGCGATCCCAAGGCCCTGGACGCGCTTTGCGCGCCGGAGCTGAGCTATAGCCACTCCGACGCGCATGTGGAGGACAAGGCGACGTTCATCGCCAATGCCACCAATGCGAAGTCGAAGGGGATCTCGCTCGAATACAAGGATGTCTCGGTTCGCGTTGTCGGGACGGCGGCGATCGTTCGGTTCCATTGGATGGCGGAAAGTGAATCGGTGCCGGACGGCAAGCGTAGCAACACCAACCTTGCTATCCTCATGACCTGGCAAAAGCAGGCGAGTGGCTGGAAGTTGCTCAATCGGGCGTCGACGAAGCTCTGACGGGGTGAGGGGGATGGCAGGGGGGACCTTGCTATCTCCTGCCCGCGACGGGCTGGGCTCGTTACCGGTTCGTCCTCGGCTTTCGCAGGGGGGCGTCAACTATCATATGGGTTTATATTGAGGCGATGCCGCAAGATAATCGCTGCGGTTGGTACGCCATTATACAAGATCGTCATGGCGGGCGAAGGCCCGCCACCCACGATTTTACCGCGCTTGGTA
>CAIUPC010000205.1 GCA_903900905.1 uncultured Acetobacteraceae bacterium | reverse complement strand
GCGCCACAGTCGAACCCTCAGCGTCATCCCCGGGCTTGTCCCGGGGACCTAGGTTGCCGCCTCTGCCGATGTGGTCCCCGGGACAAGCCCGAGGCTGACGTTTTTTGGAGCCCAAGCCCGTCCAGCCAAAGGTATCGCGGCCAAATCAGATATCATTTCGTAATATACCGTCATATGTTGCGTTGCCATCTTCGCTCAGCCTAAGCTCCCGCGCATAACAAACGCATAAGGGAGACGGATCATGACGACGAAGCGTGCGGCGCTGTTGATGTCCTGCGGCTTACTCGCTGCGACTTCCGCCATAGCCAGCCCAAACGATATCCTCATTGGGCTCGATCAGAAGATCACCTACGACGCCAATGGTCCGGTCAACAGCGGGCCGGGTCAGGACGCGGTGCTGATCATGGACGTCTCCAACCCGGCCAAACCGGTGATCCGGGCGTCGCTGCCGCTGATGAACTCGTTGCTGGGCCCGCCCACCAATCTGCAGATCACGCCGGATGGTAAGTGGGGCCTGGTGGCCAATTCCGTGGTGATGAACCAGGACGGGGCCGCTTGGAAGACCGCGCCGGACAATAAGCTGTTCGTCATCGACATGGATGCGAAGCCGCCGAAGCTGGCCGATACGGTGACCGTGGGGATGCAGCCCTCGGGCATGGCGATTTCCCGCAAGGGCGACCTGGCGCTGACGGCCAACCGCAATGGCAAGAGTGTCTCGGTCCTGTCGATCCAGAATGGTGCGGTGAAGGCGCTGGGCGATGTCGCGATGGAGCAGGAGGCCGCCGCGGTCGCGATCACGCCGGACGGCAAACGGGCCTTCGTCTGCCTGAACCTGGTCAACAAGATCGCGGTGCTGACCATCGATGGCGGCAAGGTGACCTATGACAAGGCCATGGATATCCCGGTCGCGTTCAACCCCTACAACATCGACATCACCCCGGATGGCAAATACGTCATCGCCTCCACCACCGGTGCCGGTAAGAACAACAACGATGCCGAGGTGATCATCGAGGCAACGGGCCCGCATCCGCATGTCGTCGATCTGATGTCCCCCGGCACCGGGCCTGAAGGCTTCGCCATTTCCCCCAATGGCAAGATCGCCGCGACACCGCTGTTGATGGGTTCGGGCGCCAAGGCCAGCGATTGGTTCAAGACCAAGGGCGGCGAACTGGTGGTGATGTCCGTCGGCGCCGGCGGCAAACTGACCGTGACCGGCCGCGCGCCTCTGGGCGGCCTGCCGGAGGGGATCGCTTACAGTCCGAACAGCGAATACCTCTATGTCGGCAATTATTCGGACAAGGATCTGCAGGTGTTCCGACTGGTGAGCGGCAAGCCGGTGCAGGTTGGGCCGAATATCAAACTCCCCGGACAGCCCGCCTCCATGCGCGGTCCCGCCCGTTAAACCGACAGCCTGTGTCATGGCCTTGATCGGCCATGACACACGCATCTTGCGACCACCCCCAACCCCGGACAGAGTGCGGCGCACCAGCCCAGCGTCAGGACCCCGGATCATGATCAGCGTCGAAGAAGCCCGCACCCGCATCCTCGCCGGGCTGCGCCCCACCCCGGCGGAGACGGTGGCGCTGGCCAATGCCTGGAACCGGGTGACCGCAGCGCCCATCCTCGCCCGGCTGACGCAGCCGCCGTCCGACGTGTCCGCGATGGACGGCTACGCGCTGCGCGCCGCCGACGGAACCCTCGGCGCCACCCTCACCCAAATCGGCGCCGCCCCGGCCGGGCATCCATTCCCTGGCACTGTCGGGCCTGGCCAGATCGTGCGCCTGTTCACGGGTAGCGTCGTTCCCGCCGGTGCCGACGCGATCCTGTTGCAGGAAGACGCCACCAAAGACGGCGATGCCATCACGGTCAACGAGGCCGTGGCCGCCGGCCGCCATATCCGCCGCGCCGGGCAGGATTTCGCCCAGGGCGACACCGTCATCGCCCCTGGCCGGAAGATGACCGCGCGTGACGTGGGCCTCGCCGCCGCGGCCAATCACCCCTGGGTCACCGTGCATCGCAAGCCACGGATTGGCATCCTCGCCACGGGGGATGAGATCGCGCTGCCGGGCGAGCCGATTCCCAGCGGCGGCATCGTCAGCTCCAACTCCCACGCTTTGGCCGCTTTGGTGCGCGCGGCGGGCGGGGACCCGATCGTGATGCCGATCGCGGCGGATACGAAGGAAGCGGTGGCGGCGGTGGCGGATTCCATCACCGGTCTGGACATGCTGGTGACGACCGGTGGCGCCTCGGTGGGGGATCATGATCTGGTGATCTCCGGCCTGCAGACACGTGGGTTGGAGGTGGATTTCTGGCAGATCGCCATGCGGCCCGGCAAACCGTTGCTGTTCGGGCAATTGGGCGCGGTGCCGGTGCTGGGCCTGCCGGGCAATCCGGTCTCGGCGCTGGTCTGCTCGATTCTGTTCCTGCTGCCGGCCTTGTCGCGGCTGTCGGGCCTGCCGGCCGCGCCGCCGCCCACCACGAAGGCCATTCTGGGCGTAGCGGTGCGGGAGAATGATAAGCGCGCCGATCATTTGCGCTCGACGATCGATGTGGATGCGGAGGGGCGATTGGTGGTGACGCCGTTCCCGGTGCAGGATTCGGCGATGTTGTTGCGTCTTGCGCGGGCCGATGCGCTGGTGCTGCGCGCGCCCTTCGCCCCGCCCTTGCCCGCGGGGGCGGAGGTGACGGTGATTCGCCTCGATTCGCTGGGTCTTTGAGGCGGTTAAGCACGTTTTCCACAGGTGACGCTTGACGCGGGAAGGGGAACCAACATAGAACATACGGGTTGCCGGTTTGTTCCGAACCGCCCATTGGGAAAACCCCACCATGCTCACCCGCAAGCAATATGAATTGCTGGTCTTCATCGACAAGCATCTGAAGGAAACAGGGTTTTCCCCCAGCTTCGAAGAAATGAAAGAAGCCCTGGCGCTGAAATCGAAATCCGGCATCCACCGGTTGATTTCGGCGTTGGAGGAACGGGGTTACCTCGGCCGCCGCCATCATCGGGCCCGCGCGCTGGAAGTGTTGCGTCTGCCGGATAACGTGGAAGCACGCCAGACGCCGGCCACCGCCGCGCAGCCGGCCTTCGCACCGACCGTGATCCAGGGCGATTTCTCCAGCCGACTGCCGGGTGTTCGCGCGGCCAATGACTCCGCCGCCGTGCAATTGCCCCTTTATGGCCGCATCGCTGCCGGCCTCCCGATCGAAGCGCTGCGGGACAGTGGCACGATGGTCGATGTGCCGATGGCTCTGCTCGGCAACGGGGAGCATTACGCGCTTGAGGTTGCCGGCGATTCGATGGTTGACGCTGGCATTCTCGACGGTGACACGATCCTGATCCGCAAGGGCGAAGCCGCTGAAACCGGCCAGATCATCGTCGCTTTGGTGGACGAGAACGAAGTGACGCTGAAGCGCCTGCGCCGTCGTGGCAACTCCATCGCGCTGGAGCCCTGCAATGCCCGCCTGAAGGCGCAGATTTATTCGGCCGAACGGGTCAAGGTACAGGGTAAGCTGGTTGGCTTGCTGCGCCGGTATTAAATAATAACAGCTGTCCTTGATGTTGGCCCATGGGTTCTCCCCCTCCCCTTGAGGGAGGGGGCGGGGGGAGGGGTGATCCCCCCGGGTTCCTGCGGTTTTACCCCTCCCCCAACCCCCTCCCTCAAGGGGAGGGGGAGAGTCGACTTCAACGGCGTCTGGTATATCTC
>CAIUPC010000204.1 GCA_903900905.1 uncultured Acetobacteraceae bacterium | reverse complement strand
GCGACGGTGTCCGCAAGCACGGCGGCGGCGCTGTTCAGCATTCCGGCGTTCAACAAGAACAACCCGAACGGCAGCACGAACGTGCTGACGGTGCAGGATACCGCGGCGCATATCGAAAGCAGCTTCGCGGTATTGAGCGCCCATGCCGCCACGATCGACCATTTGGTCGTCAGTGCCAGCGCGACGGTGACGGATGCGGTCTTCGCGCATCTGCTGACCCTGGGCGCGACGACAGCCCTGGGCGCCGGTGTCACGGTGCGGGATACCGCCGCCAATATCGTGGGGCATGCGCCGGCGCAGCTTTCCGGCTCGCCCAGTCTGACGCCGGTGAACTGGGCGCTGTCGGGCAGCGCCGTGGTTTCGGTCTCGGACGCGGCGTATCTGGCGGGACTCACGGGGTTCCGGCCTGGGGCCTCGACGTTGACACTGGCGGCGGATGGGTCGGTTAGCGTCGCGGAGGCCAATGCCCTTGGGGGGTTGGGTGCCACGCTGCGCCTGGGCGGCCGCCATGTGCATGTCGCGGGCACGGTGGCGACGGTGTCCGGGCTGAGCAGCGCGGCCAGGGCGGTCGTCACGCCGGACATCACGGACACGTTCGCGCATATCGCGACGCTGACGATCGGGTCCGGTTTGCTCGGTGGCACGATCACCGTGACCGACAGCGCGGCCCCCACCGTGGCGCAGGTTACGGCGTTCCTGGCCTTGCTCCAGGCTGGCGGTATCACGGCGGCGCGTGTGTTCTTCGGTGGGCATATCGAAACCGTCACCGACACCCTCGCGCATCTGCAGGCACTCACCGGTTCGGCCAACTGGATCGCCAATCCCGGCGTGCATGTGGATTTCACGCTGGTGGCGGCCGACACGGTGGCGCACCTGATCGATCCCGCGAACACCGCCGCGCTGGCCGCTCTGGCGGGTACCACGCTGCTGGGCGATCAGACCGTGACCGCGGCGCAGGCGCAGGCGTTGGTGACGGTGCAATCGACCATCGGTTTCGATCTAGGTGGGTATACGATCACCATCCAGGACAGCGCGGCCCATCTGTTGGATCCGGTCAACGCCGACGGTGAAGCGCTCGCCAGTGTCTGGCGTTTGTCCGGTAACGACACGGTGAGCGCGGCCGATGCCGAGATTTTGCTGACGGAGCCGAAATTTGTCCTCAACCACACGCTGGTGGTCAGCGACAGCGCGGACAATCTGCTGGACGGGGTCCTCGCTGGCGACATCGCGGCCAGTGCGTACGCCGCCAGTGTGCATGTCCAGCTCGCCGTGCCAGAAACGTTGGACGCGCATACCGCCGCTGCCCTGGTCGCCCTGCCCGGTTTCACCAACAACGGCGACCTCAGCATCGCCGACAGTTCCGACTACCTGCTCAATCCCGCCAACCAGGCGGCGGAGGCAGCCGCCACCAGCGTCAATCTGGTGGGGGATGAGACGGTGTCAGCCGCCACGGCGGGGCGTCTGGCGGCGGTGCCGCATTTCGATCTGGGCAGCGACCATCTCAGCCTGGCGTCCAACGACTACGCGGATGCGGCGGTGCTGACGGCGATCGCCGATTTCGGAAGCGGGTTTGACCCGAATGGGCACACCATCACCCTGACGCAGGATGCGATCAGTCTGACCCCCACCGAATACGCGGCGCTGCAATCGGACAACATTATTCTGAACGGGCACGCGCTCTCCGCGCGCGCCACCGGGGTCAGCGTGACCTCGTCTGGCGGGACGGTGCATGTCTTGGGCAGCGGGGTCGATGGGGCGACGCTGAACGTTTACGCCGCGAACGGGACGTCGTTGTCGCAAACCGCGGGCGTTGGGGCCGCGTTCGATGCCAGCGCGAGCGAAGGCGCTATCGGCAATGGTGTGGTGGTGACGGAGACGGTGGGGGCGTCGGCTGCCACCTCCGAGTCAGCACCGATCATCGCGCTGGAACAGACGGTGCTGACCGGGGCGGCGACGGCGGCCGGGGCGACGTTCAGCGGTTCCGGCGCGGTGCAGGTTGGCGTTGGGCAATACACGGATCTGTATCTGGCGTCGGCGGTGCCGGCCACCCCGGCTTATCCGGCGCTGGTCTACGATCCCTCGGCGCATACGCTGTCGCTGGATATCGCCGGGCATGCGCCGCTGGTGCTGGTGACACTGGGGACGGCGACGGCCCCGGCCACGCTCGATCCGTCTGAGATCT
>CAIUPC010000203.1 GCA_903900905.1 uncultured Acetobacteraceae bacterium | reverse complement strand
GTCTCATAGGCAATGGCGGTTATTCCACTTGCTATCAGGGCGTCCGTGCATTCCTTAGAAGCGGCAAGATGCAGGTAAGTAAAAAGTATTTGTCCTTTGCGCATTTTGGGATATTCACACGCAATAGGTTCCTTCACTTTAAGAATGAGGTCAGCCTGTTGCCACACTAAATCAGAACCCTGAAGAATCTGCGCACCTTGGGCGACAAAGTCAGCATCCGTAATAGAAGATCCGAGCCCTGCACCCGCCTCGATAAGAACGGTGTGACCTGCATGAACGAATTCGCTTACTCCTTCTGGGGTGATAGCAATTCTGGATTCTTGACTCTTGATCTCTTTTGGGACACCAACGATCATGACAACTCCTATAGGCACGCTTGGGTTAAGTATTTGAAAGGATACTCGAAAGTATTGAGGTACTAGACCTTCTGCGCCTTGAGGGCTGCCTCTATTAACCCGAAAAACAAAGGATGGGGTCTCGTTGGTCGCGAGCGAAACTCAGGATGTGCCTGGGTACCGACGTAGTAAGGATGTACTTCTTCTGGTAGTTCGACGAATTCGACTAAATCTCTCTCGACGAACATACCGCTAAATCTCAAGCCCGCGATCTCCTGATCGGTCGAGGTCCCCAGATGGTATTTAACATCGCCCGATCCCTGCACGTCGTCGGGCTTGAAGCTTTCGCCGCCGAATTCGGAGAACACCGCCGTCAGCGGCTTCTTCACCACATTGACCAACGTGTTCAGCCGGCCGCGATGCGGCATGCCGATGGCGACTTCCTTGACCCCGGCCGCCGCCACCGTCTCGATAATCGCATGCACGGCGGGGATGGTGACCTCGCCACCTTCCAGGCCAAAGCGCTTGGTGGTGACGTAGCGCTTCTGGCAGAACATCTCGAAGCCCTCGGCCTCGGTGAGCTGCTTGAGGATTTTGCGCTTGGCGGTGCGGTCGAAGCCGGTCCGCCAGGGTGCGCCTTCGACCCGGCGCTGGATCCAGGACTTCTGATCAGGGTCCTGGATATGCATGAATTCCACCGCGATCGACCCACAATAGGTCTCCCGCAGGATGGTCATGATTTCGCGCAGGGTGGCGCTTTCGCGGCCCAGCACATTGTCGATGAAGATGCCGCGATCCCAGTCAGCGTCGGTGAAGCCGTAGCTGCGCGGATCGAGTTCCGGATGCGGCTTGGGGGTTTGCAGGCCGAGCGGGTCCAGATGCGCTTCCAGATGGCCGCGCACCCGGAAAGAGCGGATGAGCATCAGCGCCCGGATACTGGCGATGGTATCGGCGCGGGAGGACGCGGCGACCGGAGCTGTGGCGGCCAGCGCTTTCGGCGCCCAGGAAATGCCGGCGGCTTCATCCAGCACGGCGCGGGCGTCGGGTTCCATGGCCGCGAAAATCTCCGCGTAGCCAGGGTCGACCGAGGCGGGATTGGCTACCCAATGCGCATATTGTTCCACCAGAAACGCACCATTCGTGCCCTCAAAGGTGGAAGCAAGCAGATCAGCTCCGGCCATGCGTCAGAATCCCTGGTTTGTGCGTTGCACCATCACATGGAGCGTCGCGGCCCGTCCCGCTACCCCTGGATGGGTGCGGCAGGGTCGCACGTCCCGCATGCCATGGCGTTGCCCGTGAAGGCACGCGCCAGGAGACGGTGCTCCTGGCGCGACATATGCACTTTATCAGAGAAAGGGTTAAGGGTTCGTGAAGATCATAGCCGGAATTTAACCGCGCGGGCGATCATCGTCGCTTGCGGGCGGCGGGGCCGGGGGACGGGCGCGGCGTTCGGCCATGAACTGGTCGAACTCAGACTTGTCCTTGGCGAAGCGCAGCCGGTCGAGGAAGCCGGTGAACTCCTGCTGTTCTTCTTCCAGCCGGCGCAGTGTCTCGGTCCGATATTCGTCGAACGCGCGATTGCCGCTGGTGCCCGCTTGTGTTGCGCTTTGCGCGGGGGCGCACCAGTTCTGCCAAGGCGCTTTCCATTGCGCCCAGCCGCCATCACGCATCGCGCTTTGGTTGCGCCGACCCCAGCATCCCATGTGACCGCTCCATTTCATCAGAAAAAGCATGGCCAGACCGATTGGCCAGAAAAACACGAAACCCAGGATCATCATGGCGATCCCGACCGGGCGGCTCATGCCGGCGGGGTGCCAGAATGGCGGGCTGGCCCAGGCGGGGCCACCGGAGGGCGACCCCCAGGCGGGGTTGGCATAGGGGTGATGGTTGGATGCGGTGGTCATTGGGTGCCTCATGTGAATGTAAGACACATTTACATTGGCCATCGAAGCGGCAATCGTCAAGGATTTCCGGCATTCTCACCGCGATTTAATGCCGCCCGCCAGGCCCAGGCTTTGCAGATAGAGCAGCACCCCGGCCTCCAGCAGGTCCTCCGCCGGCATCGGCAGTTTCCGCCGGGCGGGATCGCCGCGCACGAACAGGGAGGCGATGCCATGCGACAGCGACCAGATATGCAGCGCCACCATCAGCGGCGGCGGCCGGTTCTCCCGCGGCAAGCCGCTGATCAGGCGCTCCGCCGCGTCGCGCAGGACCGCGAAGGCACGATCCCCCGCGGCTTGCAGGCCCGGATGGGCTTCGGCCGCGATCCGGGTTTCGAACATCGCGGCGTAATAGGCCGGGTTGGCGCGGGCAAAGGCCAGATAGGCGCGTCCCAGGGCTTCGAAGGCCCGCAATGCGTCCGGACGGCCGTCGTTCCAGGCCTCGATCAACACGTCCGCGAAGCGGCCAAAGCCCCGCACCGCGACTTCGGCGATCAATGCATCAGCATCGCGAAAATGCCGGTAGGGCGCGGCCGGGCTGACCCCGGCCAGGCGCGCGGCCTCGGCGATCGTGAAACCGGCGGGGCCTTTGGCGGCGATCAGCTCCAGGGCCGCGTCGAGCAGTGCCTCCCGCAGGTTGCCATGATGGTAACCGCGCTTTTCCCCGCCCGGGCCGTGACGTGTCCAGCTCATGTGAAGCCTTCTTACATAGGCCGCCGAGACGATCCAGCCCGGCATGGCGGGCGAGGCATGAATGAGTTAGCGTCGCGGAAAGACATGCTCAGAGGGAGCCATCCATGCATATCGGCGCCGCGATCTTCTTCACCGACTATTCCATGACCCCTGGGGAGCTGGGCAAGGCGCTGGAAGAGCGCGGCTTTGAATCCCTCTGGGCCGCCGAACACTCCCATATCCCGCTGTCGCGCAAGTCGCCCTGGGGCGGCGGGGGTGAGCTGCCGAAGCAGTATTACGATGTGATGGATCCCTTCGTGTCCCTCACCGCCGCCGCCTGCGCGACGACGACGCTGAAAATCGGCACTGGCGTTTGCCTGGTCAATCAGCGCGACCCGATCCAGACGGCGAAGCTCGTCGCGTCCATCGATCAGGTCTCAGCCGGCCGGTTCCTGTTTGGGATCGGGGCTGGCTGGAACCAGGATGAGATGGAAAACCACGGCACCGTCTTCGAAACCCGCCATAAGCTGGTGCGGGAACGGGTGGAGGCGATGCGCGCCATCTGGACGCAGACCAAGGCCGAATATCACGGGGAATTCGTCAATTTCGACCCGATGATGACCTGGCCCAAGCCGGTGCAGAAGCCGCATCCCCCGGTGATCGTGGGCGGCGCCTATCCCTACGCCGCCCGCCGCGCGGTGCGCTACGGTGACGGCTGGATCCCGCTGGCCGGTCGGCCGGGCCAGTATGGCGACGTGTTCGACTACGTCCCCAAATTCCGCGAAATGCTGACCGAGGCCGGCCGCGATGCCGCGACCTTCCCGATCTCATTGTTCTATGGGGTGGAAGACGCGGCTGTGCTGGCGCGCTATCGCGAGCTTGGCATCGTCCGCTGCATCGTCAGCCTGCCCGCCGCCAAGGCCGACGTCATCCTGCCGATTCTGGATCGCTGGGCGGCGCTGAAGAACCAGTTCTGATGGATTTCAGGAGGCGCGGATCATGCCCCGGTGGCTGTCCGCGTCGATGAAGGCCAGCATTTCCGCGACCAGCGGGTCGGTGCCAAACCGCTCCCGCGTCGCGGCCAGCCTTTCGGCGAAAATCCCGGGCTCCCGATACAGGGCCCGGAAGGCGATATGCAGGCGCTGGATCTGCGCTTTGTCAAAACCGCGCCGCTTCAGGCCGACGACATTCAGCCCCGCCAGCCGGGCGCGGTTGCCCAGCACGCTGCCGAACGGGATGACATCACCCTCCACCCCCGACACACCACCGACCATCGCGGCGCGGCCGATACGCACGAATTGGTGGATCGCGGCGGCGCCACCGATCACGGCGTGATCGCCGATACTGACATGGCCGCCCATGACGACGTTGTTGGCGACGATCACGCTGTTGCCCAGCTGGCAATCATGCGCGACATGCACCACGGCCATCAGCAGACAGTCGCTCCCAACCGAGGTAATGCCACGCCCGGTGACGGTGCCGCGATGGACCGAGCAGTGTTCCCGGATATGCGTGCGATCGCCGATTTCGCAGCGCGTCGGCTCACCCTTGTATTTGAAATCCTGGGGTTGCAGGCCGACGCTGCAGAACGGGAACAGGGTCACGCCCGCACCAATGGTGGTGTGACCGTCCGCGACGACATGCGAGACCATGGTGGTGCCATCGCCGACAACCACATCCGGGCCAACCGTGCAGAACGGGCCGATGGTCACACCGGTTCCAAGCTGCGCCCGCGGATCAATGATGGCGGTGGGATGGATGGTCGTGCCCGGCGTCGAAGCATGGGTCAGGTCGGGCATCGCGTCCATATTAGTTTGTGTTCCGTGTTACGACGCCAAATGGGCGCCAGGACCAACCTATGGGCGGGCGGAATTCAGACAAATACAATCATTGTTGCCCGATATTTCGGCCAACCCGCGCCAAAGCTTCAATAGCGGGTGAGTTTGGCTTCTTTACGGCGGCTCAAACCGGTTCGGCACGATCCATGATCATGGCGGTATAGGTGGCCTCAGCCACCACGACGCCATCGACCTTGGCCTGGGCGTTGAATTTCCAGACCGGCCCGCGGTTGCGCTCTTTGACCACATGGATCCGAATTTGGTCGCCGGGCACGACGGGTTTGCGGAATTTGGCACTGTCGATCGACATGAAATAGACGACTTTGCCCTCGGCATCCGGGCCAAGCGTGATGACCACCAGGGCCCCAGCCGTCTGCGCCATGCTTTCGATGATCAGAACGCCGGGCATGACCGGGCGGCCGGGAAAATGGCCGGCGAAGAACGGTTCATTGATCGAGACATTCTTGATGCCGATCGCGGAGACCGAGGGCACAACCTCGACCATCCGATCCACCAGCAGGAAGGGATAGCGGTGGGGGATGGATCGCATGATGCGTAGGACGTCCACCGCTTCGATGGTCTGGCCGTTCTGGGTGTTGTCATCCATTGTTTTCAGCCCGTACTCGTGTCAGTTCCATTTGCCTTTTGGCCGCCCCGCCGTACCAGCCGGCGCAACGTGGCAACACCCCGGAAGAACGCCTTACTGGGCTCACCTGGGGTGCCCATATAATCCGCGCCCGCGGGCACGTCCGATATGATACCCGCCTGCGCGCCGATTCTCGCGCGCCGGCCAATTTTAAGATGGCCCGTCAGACCGGCCTGACCACCCACCATCACGAAGTCTTCCAGGATCGTTGACCCCGAGATCCCGGACTGAGCCACCAGCACACAGGCGCGCCCGATCTGAACATTGTGCCCGATCTGGACCAGGTTATCGAGACGGGAGCCAGCCCCGATCACCGTATCGCGCACGGATCCGCGGTCAACGCAGCTATTGGCACCGATCTCAACATCGTCCCCGATCACCACCCGGCCCAACTGCGGAACGCTGAGGAAACCCTCCGCGGTGACCGCGAAGCCAAATCCTTCCTGCCCCAGGCGAGCACCGGGGTAGATGAAAACACGATCGCCGATCAGCGCGTGGGAGATGCTGGCATGGGCACCGATGCGGCAGTCACGGCCGAGGATACATCCATCCCCAATCACAACCGACGCCGCGATCCGGCAGCGCGGCCCAATCCGCACCCCCGCCCCGATCACGGCGAAGGGTCCGACTTCCGCGCTGGGGTCGATTTCAGCATCCGCTGCGATCACGGCTGAGGCGTGAATCCCCGGATTCACCGGCGGCGGCGGAAAAAACAGCGCCGCCACCCGCGCCCAGGCGGCATAAGGCTCGGTCGTGACGATTGCCACCGCACCAGCCGGCACGGCCGCCGCCTGATTGGGATGAACGATCACCGCCCCGGCCTGCGTTGCTGCCAGAGCCGGCAGGTACTTACGGTTATCAAGGAAGCTGACCTGATCCGGTCCCGCCAATTGCAACGGCGCAATGCCGGCCAGCATCAGCCGCCGCGGCGGCGCTTCCCCCAGGGCGGCATCCACGACCGCCGCCAGGGTATGCGGCCCGGAATTGCGAAAAAACCGGGCATCTCCGGCGATTTCAAGCCGATCCATCGTAGGTTCGCGGCCTTTTAGCGCTTCTGGGGGGGCTTAGGCGGGGTTGGCATTGGCGCCGCCTGCACCGGAGCAGAAGGCGAATCCGTAATCGGCGCTGGCGAACCGTTGCCGGTGATGATGCTGCCAGGTCCAGCGGTGCCGGGAACCGGGACGAGCGAAAGCACGGACACACCGTCCGGCGGAATCACCACGCCTGGCAGCACCTGGTTCAACACCTCGGCCACCTGCGGCGTCAGGTCGAATTCCGTTGATGTGCCCAGCAGTTGCGCCCGGTTGAGAACCATGTTCACCCCCCGCGCGAGGGCGACCTGCTGCGCGACCTGTTCCAATGTACGGTCGATCTGGGCTTTGATATATTGCCCGGCTTCCTGGATGATGCGGTTGCGCTCGCCGAATTTGCGCCGGGATTCATTGACCCGCTCCTCATATTCCCGCTCTTTCGCGCGGATCTGCTCCGGCGTCAGTTTCGCCCGGTCACGCATCAGGGCTTGTGCCAGTTCGCGCAGCGCAAGCTGCTCTTTTTGCGCATCCTCGTTCAGCTTCTGGCGCCGGATTCCAAGCTCCCGGTCAGCAGCCTGGTACGCCTTGGACAACATCAGCACGTCCTGTACGGACAGGATGCCGATAATCGGTGTCGGCGGGACGGTGCCCTTGGCCAGTACCGGCACCTCGGGCGCCGGCGGCAGCTGGACCTGGATCTGCTGGTGAGGCGCCTGCTCGTCGCCTTGCAGCCCCCCGTCCGTCATCATGCCGCCTTGCATCGGCTGCGGCGGCATGGGCGCCCGGGGCCCGGGGCCCGGGGCCGGACGCGGTGCGGCCGCGGCCGGACGCTGTTGGCCAGGCACGAACCACTCGGGGTTGGCACCCTGCTGGGCAGACGCCGCGAAAGGCTGCGCCGCGGCCATAATCGCCCCGAGGGCAGCCGCCGTCTTGAACATCACTCGCACCACTAGAACCTCGTCCCAAAACCAAAGCGGAAGACCTGCTTCTGATCATTCGGCTGGCTGACCGTGAAGGGCGCCAGGTCGATATTGATCAGACCGAATTGCGTGCGCCATGAAACGCCAACACCGGCGCCCAAGCGGGGCGCCGCCGAGGCGTTGATCTTGCATCCCACGCAACTTGCGTTGTTCTTGAAACTCGCATCCGTCAGCGCGCCCACATCCACGAAAGCCCGCCCGGTCAGCCCCAGATCCGCCGACACCGGCAGCGGAAACCGCAATTCGGTCGTCTGCGTCCAGAGCAAACGGCCACCCAACGGATCACCCGACGTGCTGTCATGCGGCCCCACGCCACCGGTCTGGAAGCCGCGCAGATTGTCGCCACCCAGGAAGAACCGATCGATGATCAGGTCCTTGCCGCCGATTGTATTGAGGTAACCACCGCTCGCGCCCAGCTTGATGCCCCAGTCGGTGTTGCCGGTGAACACATCAAGCGGGATGTAATACGCCCCGTTCAGGTTGCCGCGGATAAACTTCGCATCCCCTCCGAGGCCCGCGAAATCGATCCCGCCCTCGATCAGGAACCCGCTATGAGGATACAGGCGGCTATCACGGTAATCGAGGGTGAGTACCTGGCTGATCTGCGACAGCACGGTATCACCGGCCTCGTTCAAAATGAACGGGCTGGCGCCGGCGAAGACATTGAACACCTTACGGTCGATCAGGGAGTAGCTCCAGACCTGACGCAGATGCTCGGTAAACTCGTACCCCATGCGCAGGGCAAAGCCGACCCGGCGTTCATCGTAGGGCTCGGTGCCGAGATAGGCGGTCTGAATCAGGAACACGTCCACACCCGCGACCAGGTTCCGATCGAGGAAGTAGGGATCGGTGATCGACAGGTTGATGGAGCTGCGCTTCTGCGCGAGCACGCCGTTGATGCTGGCGTTGATCCCGGTGCCGACAAGATTGCGCTCGCCCAGGCCGATATTCACCAGCGCGCCGGCATCGGTCGAATAGCCGCCACCGAAGCTCAGTTCACCCGTCGCCTTCTCCGCGATCGCCACGGTCATCGCCGCCTTATCGGGCGCGGAACCCGGTGCATTGGTGATATCGGCGGCGGTGAAGTAACCCAGATCAGTCAAACGGGTACGGGACTTGCGGATCGCGCCGGCGTCGAAGGCATCGCCCTCGGCGAAACGCAACTCACGGCGGATGACCTTGTCCTTGGTGCGCGTATTGCCGGTGATGTCGATGCGCTCAACATAGACGCGCGGCCCCTCGCCGACATCGAATGTCAGATCGATCGTATGCTTCGCGAGGTCACGATCCGCCCGCGGCTTGACCTCGACAAACGCATGGCCAGCGGAGTGCACCGCTTCCTCCAGCGCGTCGGCCGTTTTGCCGACAGCGTCGCCATCGTACCACTCACCCTCGGTCATCGTCAGGCGGCTGCGCAGATCGTCCGAGGTCAGGCTCCGCAACTGGGAATTCACCTTGATCTTGCCGAACCGGTAGCGTTCGCCTTCGGAAATCGTGAAGGTGACGAAGAAGGACGTCCGATCCGGGGACAGTTCGGCGCGCGCGTCGCGCACCTCGAAATCGGCGTAGCCCGCTTTCAGGTAAAAGCGGCGCAGCAGTTCCTTGTCGAAATTCAGCCGCTCCGGGTCATACTGATCGGACGAGGACAGGAACCGCCACCAACGCTGCTCTCGGCTGTCGATGACATCCGTCAGCTTGCTCTGGCTGAACGCCTTGTTGCCGACGATGACGATCTTGCTGACCAGGGTCACCTGCCCATCGTCGATCTGGAACACCACGTCGACCCGGTTCTGATCCAGCCGGATGATGCGCGGTTCAACCGTCGCGTTGAAATAGCCCCGCCGCGCATAAAGATCGAGAATATGCCGCCGATCGGCGTCGGCCAGAGCACTGGTGAACACGGCGCGGGAGCGCAATTGCAGCTCCGTCTTCAGCTGATCGTCGGAGAGCTTGTGGTTGCCCTCAAACGCCACCCGATTGACGATCGGATTTTCGATCACATGCACGGTCAGCACGTCGCCATCGCGGGTCAGGCGCACATCCTGAAACAGCCCGGTCGCATAAAGCACCTTCAGGCTGCGATCGACGCGATCCTGATTGAACGAGTCGCCGGCCCGCAGCAGCAGGAACGATCGAATGGTCCCCGGCTCGATGCGCTGGTTGCCCTCGACCTTGATGGCCTGGATGGCCCCTGGCGCGAATGCGGCCGGTGCGGCCCGAGTCGCGGGCCGGCCTTGCGCCAGCACCCCATGGGCGGAACCGAGAATGAGCAGAAAGACGGCTAAAAACCGCGCGGCGCGAGTTGGCATCGAAAAGCTGGTCTCCCCAATCGCGCGGCATCGGAGGATGGCGCGGCGGATGGCCCCGGATACGGCGGGCGCCGGACAATAGCGATGGCTGACGCCAAACACCAGTTGGCGCGCGGCGCCCTTACGCCAAACGCGCCAGCCCAATCAACCGATCAGGCCCACGACCCAGCGAAACAGGCCGAAGGACGACAAATCATTCCAGGTTGCGAAAATAAACAACGTCGCCAGGGCGGCGAGTCCCGCCCGATATCCATATTCCTGCGCCTTCGGCGGCAGCGGCCGACCACGCAGCGCCTCGAAGGCGTAAAAAAGCAGATGGCCGCCGTCCAGGACGGGAATCGGGAACAGATTGATCAGCCCAAGATTGACCGAAAGCACGGCGATGAAGCTGATCAGGCTGGCGATGCCCAGCTGCGCCACTTTCCCCGACATCTGCGCGATCCGCAGCGGCCCGCCCAGCTCGTCCGAGCCGCGCGATCCGCTGATCATCTGGCCAATGCCGCTGAACGTTTCCGTGGTCACGGTCCAGGCCTGGGTCACGCCGCCCACGACCGCATCCACCAGGCCCACCGGCTCGTAAACCACCTTACCGCCGCGGATCCCGAGCTGGCCAACGGGGCGGCCATTCGCGTCCCGCGTGCCGATTGTGACCGTCAGATCGACCTCTTTATCCGCGCGGGCGACTTTCACGACGAATCGCTCGCCGGGATGCGCGACGACGATGCGCTGAATATCCTCGAAGGTTTTGGTCTTTTCCGCACCGATGGCGAGGATGCGGTCTTCCGCCTGCATGCCGCCCCGCGCCGCGGCGCCGTCCGCCATGACCTCGCCCACGACGGATTGCGTGATCGGCTTGCCAACCCCGATGAACAGCCCGGCGAACAGCACGGCCGCCAGGATGAAATTGGCGATCGGCCCCGCCGCGACGACCAGCGCCCGCGCACCCACGCTTTTATCATGAAAGGTCTTGCCGGGGATCCAGCTGGCCCGGACCTCGTCGGTCACATCCTCCGGCCGTTCCTGCCCATGCAGCTTGACGTAGCCGCCGAGCGGCAGCCAGGACAGTTTCCAGCGGGTGCCGATACGATCGGTCCATTCCGTGATCGTCGCCCCGAAGCCGATGGAGAACACCTCCACATGCACGCCGCACCAGCGGGCCGCGAGGTAGTGTCCGAGTTCATGGAAGAACACCAACACGCCCAGCACGACCACGAAGGATCCACCGGTTCTGAGCAGGTCTGGAAGGTTTTGGAGCACGATCAGGGGGTCTTTCGCTCAGGACGAACGGGTGAGGGCGAAGGCTTCGGCGATCCGTCTCGCTTCGACATCCAGCGCGATGACATCGGCCAGCGTGTCGGCACGCGGCGTGCCCATGACGCCGAGCACATGCTCCACCGTCCCTGCTATATCAAGGAAGCCGATACGCTTATTCAAGAAGGCAGCAACTGCAATTTCGTTGGCGGCATTCAAAATTGCCGGCGTGCCGCCGCCCGCCCGCAACGTCGCGCGGGCCAATCTAAGTGCTGGGAACTGGATCAAATCGGGTTCCGCGAATTCCAGCCGCGCCACGGCGGCCAGATCCAGCCGCGGCGACGGCGTCACCATCCGCGCTGGCCAGGCCAGGGTATGAGCGATCGGGATGCGCATATCCGGGGAGCCGAGCTGCGCCATCACCGATCCGTCGCAATAGCAGACCATCCCATGGATGACCGATTGCGGGTGGATCAGCACCCCGATCCGGCTCTCATCGAGGTTGAACAGCCGCGCGGCTTCGATGAGTTCCAGGCCTTTGTTCATCATCGTCGCCGAGTCGATGCTGATCTTCGCGCCCATCGACCAGACCGGATGACGCAAGGCTTTCTCCGGCGTCGCGGCGGCCATTTCCGCCAGCGTCGACGTACGGAACGGCCCGCCGGACGCCGTCAGGATGATCCTCTCGATCGCCCCGTGATTGCCGTCCGCCAGGGACTGGAAGATGGCGTTATGCTCTGAATCGACCGGCAGCAGCGTCGCCCCGGCATCGCGCACGGCGCGCAACATCACCTCACCGGCGCAGACCAAAGCCTCTTTGTTCGCCAGCGCGACCGAGGCGCCGCGCTTGATCGCCGCCAATGTGGGTGCGAGCCCAGCCGCGCCAGTGATCGCCGCCATGGTCCAATCGGCCGGCATTTCCGCCGCCGCGACCACCGCCTCCGGC
>CAIUPC010000202.1 GCA_903900905.1 uncultured Acetobacteraceae bacterium | reverse complement strand
CTGAGCTTTCTGCGCCCCGTCAAAATCGGCGACGTCGTCTCCGTCTATACCCGCGTCGACCGGGTCGGCCGAACATCCATCTCCCTGGCGGTGGAGGCCTGGGCCGTGCAACGTGGCCGTAACGATCACCACAAGGTCACTTCGGCCGAATTTGTGATGGTCGCATTGGACCACGACGGTAAACCCACCCCAGTACCGAAACTCTGATTGGCTCTACCCTATGGGTGGAAAATGTGGCACTCCGCCGCCCACTGTCGAATTCCAGGGGGAACATCCATGCTCACGACCCGTCGCGTCGTGCTGACCGGCGCGCTCGCCGCGCCAGCGGTATTTGGCGCGCGCCGCGCGCGCGCCGCCAAGACCGTGCTGAAAATCAGCCATCAATTCCCCGGCGGCAGTGCCATTGAAGGCGATTTTCGGGATCGTCTGGTCCGCAAACTCGCCATCACCGCCGGCCAGCAAACCGCGGGCGAACTGGAGTTTGAAATCTACCCAAACTCCTCCCTGATGAAGACGGTGGCGCAGTTTTCCGCGCTGCGGCGGGGCGCGCTCGATCTGTCGCTCTACCCGCTGGCCTATGCCGGCGGTGAAATCGCCGAGCTGAATATCGGCCTGATGCCCTGCCTCGTAACCAACTATGCGCAAGGCATGGCCTGGAAGAACGCCGATATCGGCAAGGCGCTGACCGAGTTGCTGGAAAAACGAGGGGTGAAAATCCTGACCTGGATCTGGCAGTCCGGTGGCATCGCGTCCCGCGCGGCGCCGGTTGTGTCGCCCGATGACGTCAAGGGCCTCAAGATCCGGGGCGGCTCGCGGGAGATGGATCTGATGCTCAAACAAGCCGGTGGCATCATCTCCTCCGTCCCGTCCAACGAAATCTACGCCGCGATGCAGACCGGGTCACTCGATGCGGCCGTGACGTCGTCCACCAGCCTGATCAGCTTCCGGTTGCAGGAAATCAGCAAGGCCGTGACCTCCGGCATTCAGGGCAGCTTCTGGTTCATGCTGGAGCCGTTGCTGATGTCGAAGACCATCTTCGACGGATTGCCGTCCGCCCAGCAGGAAGCCATCACCAAAGCGGCCAGCAGCCTGGAAAGCTTCGCGCTGGAGGCTGCCAAGGCCGATGATATCGAACTCAGCGCCATCTATGGCAAAGCCGGCGCAGCGACCAGGCAGTTCGACGCCGCCGCCCTGCAGAAATGGCAGGATGTGGCGCGCGACACGGCATGGAAGGACTTCGCCGGCCGTAATGCGTCCTGCGCCGACATGCTGGCTTTGGCGCAAAAGGTGCCAGCCACGGCATGACCGACGCGGTTTTAAGCGACGGCGCTGCCCCAACGGATGTCCCCCGCTCCGGCGTGCTGGGGGCTGTGCAGCGCGTCGTGACCGGGCTGAACGCCGTGATGGCGGTGGTGTCCAGCATCGCCATCGGCGTTGCCGGCCTAGTCCTGACCTGGGAAGTCGTCGGGCGCTACTTCCTCAAGATCGCCAGCGACTGGCAGGACGAATTTTCCGCCCTGCTGCTGATTGGCGCCACGTTCTCCTCCGCCGCCTGGACCCAGGCGCGGCGCGGGCATGTCGGGATCGAGGCTCTGGCGCATCTGCTGCCGCCAGGTATCGATGCGGTGCGGCGCTGGCTGGCGGATGCCTGCGCCTTCGCCTTCTGCGCCTATTTCTCCTGGAAATGTGCGCAGTTACTCATGGAAGCGCTGGAGGAGGGCCAGACGTCGCCCTCCGCCTGGGGGCCGCCGCTCTGGATCCCCTATGGCAGCATGACCGTGGGCATGGCGCTGCTCTCGGCACAACTTGTGTTACAGGTATTGATGGGGCCGAAGCGGCGATGAATTCCCTCCAACTCGGCCTGCTTTATGGCGGCGCGACGCTCGCGGCGCTGTTTTCCGGCATCCCCATCGCCTTCGCCTTGGGCGGCGTGGCGACGCTGTTCATGCTGCTGTTCATGCCGGCGGCCAGCGTCGATACCATCGCCCAGAACGTCTATGAGGAACTGGCCAGCATCACGCTGCTGACCATCCCACTGTTCATCCTCAAGGGCGCCGCTATCGGCAAGAGCCGCGCCGGCAAGGACCTCTACGACGCTTTGCACACCTGGCTGCACCGCATCCCCGGCGGTCTGGGCGTCGCGGTCGTGCTCGCCTGCGGCCTGTTCGCGGCCATGGCGGGGTCGAGCCCGGCGACCTGTTCGGCGATTGGATCGTCGGGCATTCCGGAAATGCGCCGCCGCGGTTACTCCCCCGGCTTCGCGGCCGGTCTGGTCGCGGCCGGCGGCACGCTGGGCATTCTGCTGCCGCCGTCGATCGTGCTGATCCTCTACGCGGTCGCCGCCGAACAATCGCTGGGGCGGCTCTTCCTGGCCGGCATCGGCCCGGGCGTGCTTCTGGTCGTTCTGTTCGCCGCCTACGCGATGCTGCACTGGACCAAGGAGCATACGCGGGCACTGGCCGTGCGCCGCGACACCGGGGTTGAAAGCGAATTGCTCAAGGTCGAGCATTTCACCTTCCGCGAGAAGCTGGCGGCGTTGCCCCGCGTGATGCCGTTCCTGATTCTGCTCGGTGGCGTGATGATCGCGCTCTACGGCGGGATCGCGACCCCGTCGGAAACGGCGGGCCTTGGCGCGGTCCTCGCACTGGTGCTGATCGCCGTCGTCTATGGGGCCTGGGGCCTGCCGGACCTGAAGCCGATCTTCCTGGGGACTTTGGGGGAGAGCGGCATGTTGCTGATGATCATCGGCATGAGCCTGCTCTACAGCT
>CAIUPC010000201.1 GCA_903900905.1 uncultured Acetobacteraceae bacterium | reverse complement strand
GGGCGACCCCAGGACCGCGCGGTGCGGCCGGCTGGTCTGTTGCCGGGCTTGCACGCATGGAGACCACTCGGTATGTTATATTATAACACATTGGGAAATCCCCATGCGCCGCCGCCTACTCCTTGCCGCCCCAGCCCTCCTCACCCTCGCCGCCGAGGCCCCGCCGATACCCACGGTGGCCAGTTTCTCGCTGCTGACGGACATGCTCCGCCGTATTGGCGCCGGACGGATAACCGTCACGACCCTGGTGCCGGTGGATGGCGACGCGCATGGCTACCAGCCGCGCCCGGCTGACGCGCGGGCGGTGTCTGGGGCGCAACTGGTGGCGGTCAACGGCCTGGGCCTGGACCACTGGATGGACCGTCTGATCCAGTCCTCCGGCTTCAAGGGCACAGTCGCCGTCGCCACCGCCGCCGTCACGCCCCGGAGCATGGCCGGCGGCACCGCCACCGACCCGCATGCCTGGCAGGACCCGCGCAATGGTATTCTCTACGCGCGGGCACTGGCCGCGGCGCTGGTGGCGGCCGATCCCTCCGGTGCAACGGGCTATCGCGCGGCGGCGGAAGCCTATGTGGCGGATATCCAACAGACCGACGCCTGGATCGAGGCCCAGTACACCGCCATCCCGGCCGGGTCGCGCCGGGTCATCACCACCCACGACGCCTTCGGCTACTATGGCGCCCGCTACGGCATCGAATTCCTCGCCGCCCAGGGATTGAGCACCGAGGCTGAACCCTCCGCCAAGGCCATCGCCGCCCTGGTCGCGCAGATCCGGCGGGAAAAAGTCCGCGCCGTGTTCCTGGAGAACATGACCAACCCCCGCCTCGCCCAGATGCTGGCGCGCGAGACGGGGGCGGTCCTGGGCGGCACGGTCTATTCGGACGCCTTGTCAGGTCCGAAGGGACCGGCGGCCACCTATCTGGACATGCTGCGGCACAATACCGGCTTATTCGCGGCGAGCATGCGGGGTTAGGTTTCGCCGGGCTTTTCCATCAGCGCCAGCCCTTCCATCGCCAACCCGTAGCCCAGCAGGTCCTGCATCCGCTTGCGCAGATGCTCGGTGAACATCAGCCGCGTGTAGCGCAGCAGCAGGGTCGGGCGTTTGGTCAGTTCTTCGGCCAGCGCCCAGGCGCGGGGCAGCACCTGATCCTGCGGCAGTACCTCCGAGACCAGACCCATGTCCTTGGCCTCGGCCGCCGACAGCGTCTGACCCGTCAGCAGGAAGTACCGCCCCCGGTTCATCCCCAGCAGGATTGGCATCACGATATGCATGCCATCGCCCGGCACCAGCCCGTTGGGGAAATGCGCGGAGTCCTGGAACGCCGCGGTCTCCGACGCGATGCAGACATCCGACAGCAGCGGGATCTCGCCATGCCGCCAGGCCGGGCCATTGATGGCGGCGATCACCGGCACCTCGATATTCAGCAGATTCATCAGCAGCGCGCGGCCCTCCCAATGGACCCGGTCAAACGCGGTGGCGGTGATGCCGCCCGCGATCGCGCTGGCCCCGGGCGTCGCACGCGGGCCGGAATACAGGTCGCCGGTCCCGGTCAGGATCACCACCCGGTTTTCCCGGTCGCGGCCCACTTCGTTGAACGCATCCGGCAGTTCCGCATGCGGCCCGAGGCCCCATTGGAATGCGCCGCCATTGGTGTGGAACCGCATCTCCAGGATGCCGTTCTCCCGCCGCATCGCGATGCAGGCGTATTTGTTCGCGTAATCCTCGAACTTGCTCATGCCGTCCTCCCTGTTATGCGGGAGGATAGGCAGTCCGCTGGCCCACCGGCAAGCCAGCCGCCCCGGCGCCGGCGGTCAGTTCGGTAAAGGTATGCGAATTGCCGCAATACTCATGCCCGTTCATCGCCGCGGTCCCCAGCGCCAGATCATGCTGGCACAGAGCGGCGGACTGGCAGCGCGAGCAGACCAGTTCCATATCCCGCACAAGCCCCGCGCAGGCGCGGCGCACATGGTCGGGATCAAGCCCGCGCGCCTCCATCATCCGGTCCATCAGTCCTGAGTGATCCGCCGTCCGCGGCAGCACATCCATCAGATCCGCCTCCGTCATCCCCAAATCCGCCGCCATCGCCCCCAGATCGGCTTTGGTCAGGCTGGTGAGTTCAGCGTCGCGCTGCATGCGGACTTTGATCCAGTCGCAGAAGCGGGTGAACAACGGCTGGTTATCGGTCGCGGTCATGGGGTTCATCGGGGCCTCCTGTGCGGATGTCATGCCGCAGGATGCGCCTGAACCGGGTGGTGGCGTGTTGATCTGGATCAAGGACCGTATCTCACCACCGCGCCCCGATCGGCCTTGCCGGTTGATAGACAGCGGCGAAAAAGCGGTCTTGCAACCGGGTCGGCCTGGCCTGTGCCCAACAGGGTGGCCGAACACGTAACGCTATACCAGTGGTTCGCGTTGGCGTTGACTGACCGGCTGGACCCATGGGCGGGCTATGCCCGGTTTTGGGTGCCGGTATGTCAATGCCAACGCCGGCCGGTATCAGGCGCGATTGCGCGACACCAGCCGCCCGGCGCGCTCAGCCGTCGCGCCCGGGCCGTAGACATAAGCCGACCGGCCGTTGACCCAGGTCTCGATGATGCCCTCGGCGACGGTCGTCGGCGCGTCATAGGTCGAGCCATCCCGCACCGTCGCCGGATCGAACAGCACCAGATCGGCGTAAGCCCCGACGCGGATGAAGCCGCGATCGGTCATGCCGAAGACCTCCGCTGTCTGGCCGGTCATCTTGCGCACCGCCGTTTCCATGCTGAACAGGCCAAGGTCGCGGGCGTAATGGCCAAGCACGCGGGGGAAGGCGCCCCACAAACGCGGATGCGGGTAGGAGTCGTGCGGCAGCCCATCGCTGCCGATAATGCCGAGGCGATGCGCCATGATGCGCTGCACATCAGGCTCATCCATCTGGAAGTAGATCGCGCCGGCCGGCGTCAGGCGTTCGGCGGCGGCCTTCGGCTCCAGGCCCCATTCGCGGGCGAGATCGTCGAGCATGCGCCCGGCGCATTCGGGATGCGGCACCGACCAGGTGATCTGCACCGGCACATCCGGGCGCAGCCGGTGCGGCATCAGCACGGTGGAGCCGGCCGCATAAGGGTAGATGTCGAAATCCACTTTCTGCTTGAGCGAGGCGTCCTCGATCAGCTTCAACGTCTCGACCGAGCGGCCGAAATTCTCCGGCATCGAGCATTTGTGGTGGCTGATCAGCACCGGGGCGTTCACGGAGCGGCCGATTTTCAACGTCTCTTCGATGGACAGCAGGACGTCGTTGGCCTCATCGCGCATATGGGTGACGTAGATGCCGCCGGCTTCGCGCAGGGCTTCGGCGACGGCGATGACTTCCTCGGTCGGGGCCATCATGTTGGGGGGGTAATAGAGGCCGGTCGAGAAGCCGGACGCGCCCTGCGACAAAGCCTCGGCGAGGCGCTTGCGCATGTGTTCGGATTCTTTGTCCGTGGCGGGGCGCTGGGTGTCGCCGCTCATGGCCTCCACCCGAAGCGACATGTGTCCGATCAGCGCGTAGGTGTTCACGGGCGACGGGTCGCGGGCGAGGCGGTCGGCGTATTCGCCGAAGCTGTCGAAGGCGAACCAGCTTTCCTCCCCCAGCAAATCAAGCGGCGGGATCGGCCGGGATTTCATGCGGACGGGTGACAGGCTGATGCCGCAATTGCCGACGACGACGGTGGTGATGCCCTGCGACATCTTGCACAGCATGCATTCCGGCCCGCACAGCACCGCGCGATCGTCATGGGTATGGGCGTCGATGAAGCCGGGTGCGACCGCTTTGCCGGTGGCGATGACCTCCCGGTCCGCGGTGGCGGCGCCGAGGTCGCCCACCGCGACGATGCGGTCGCCGGTGACGCCAATATCAGCCTTGAAGCGGGGATTGCCGGTGCCGTCGAAGATGGTGGCGTCGCGGATGATGAGGTCGCAGCGGAGGGTCATGTGGGTGTTCCTGCGTGAGTATGGAATGGGGGGAGGGGAGTATGGCTTACAAAACCTGTGTTATTGGTAATGGGTTATAGAAACTCCCCTCCCTCAATTCTAAATTACCTGCGGGTGGGTGTCTCACCTTCATTGGCACGGAGGGCATGGTCCTGCTAGCGATTAGCTGCGCAGGACAAATATTTTTTTGTAAAATTTACCAGGGACTGTGCTGCCGGCGCACCAGGCGGCTCTGAAGAATGCTCCACGAAAAAGGATAATGGAGGGTTTTCTATATAT
>CAIUPC010000200.1 GCA_903900905.1 uncultured Acetobacteraceae bacterium | reverse complement strand
GCCGTCGAATTCGATTTGGGCGTTCATTTTGCGCAGGTGCTCGCGGGCCCGGACCACTTCGTCCAAGGTGCCGACTTCGAAGGCGAGGTGATGCAGGCCGGCGCCGGCCGGGTTTGCCTCGGTGGCCTGGAACAGCGCGATGCCGTGGTGGTCGGGGTTGCAGCGCATGAACACGGCGCCGCCCGGCATCATGTCGTCATCGTAAATGTCGGAGATCTGGAAGCCCATCGCGTCGGCATAGAATTTCGTGGAGGCGGGGATGTCTTTTACGTACAGCGCGACATGGCCGATTTTGCCGATACGGAATGGCAGCCCGCGTGGCGGGGCGATTTGGGCGACGGCTTTGGTGTCCATGGTTGCGGGCTCCGTATCGGGGTAAACGAAGGGCGCTGCTCCATCCCCGTCATGCCGATGAAGATCGGCATCCGCGCCTTTCATCCAATGGTGCACTGGGAGGCGTGGATGCCGACCTGCGTCGGCATGACGAAAATGGGTGCGCGGGTTTAGTGTTGCAACAAAGAAGGATCGTGCAGCGTCAGGTCCTGCCCGACGACGGGATTGGCGATCGCTTCCTCCAGCGTGCCGACGGACTTCCATTGTTCGGCCGGGCGGGCGATGCCGTCGGAGCCGATCTGGTCGATGCCCCAGTAGATTTCAAGGCGGTGGCCGTCGGGGTCGCGGAATTCGACCACCAACTGCACGCCCGCGCCGCGGCGTCCATCAAGCTCGATGGGCACCTGATGGTCGCGCAGATGGGTGCGCACGCGCACCAGTTCGTCGATGGTGGGTACCTCCAGCGCGATATGGTGCAGGCCGGCGCCGGCGGGGTTTTCGGCGGTGGCCTGGAACAAGGCGATGCCGTGATGGTCGGTGTTGCAGCGCAGGAACACCGCGCCGCCGGGCAGGGCGCCCGGTGCGATGACATCGGTGACCTGGAAGCCCAGGATCTGGGTGTAGAACCGGGCGGAGCGCTCAAGATCGCTGACATAGACGGCGACGTGGCCGATACGACCGATTTTGAAGGGCAGACCGGCGGGGCGTTTGAGGGCGGCGATGGCGTCGGTGTTCATGGCTGGACCTCCTGGATTAAAGCACGGCCTCGGCGATCACTCGCATCGCATCCACGCTGGCGCCCTTCAGCACCATGGTGCCGAGATGCCCGGCTTTGGAGACTTCTTTCCAGGCCTGCAACCGGTCGCGGATGCGTTCGGCGGGGCCGCAGAGCGAAATCTCGTCCACCAGCGCGTCGGGGACGGCGGCGGCGGCCTCGTTCTTCTTGCCGTCCAGGAACAGGTCCTGGATGGTTTTGGCAGCGCCTTCGTAGCCCATCTTGATGGCGACATCGTTGTAGTAGTTCTTCGCCCGCGCGCCCATGCCGCCGATATAGAGCGCCAGCTCCGGGCGGATCGCGTCGCGGCAGGCATTCACGTCCGGGCCGAGCTTGGCGCGGACATAGGGGGCGACGTCGAAGCCCTCCATGGTGACGGCGCGGCCGGCCTTCTTCTTGCCCTCCAAAATCGGATCCGTCACGATCCCCGGCTGTTCCGGGGAGTAGAAGATCGGCAGCACTCCATCGGCGCATTCGCCGGCATTGCGCAGCCCGGCGGGGGTGATGGAGGCGGTGTAGAACTGCATGTCCGGATTGCCATGCGCGATGGAGCGCAGCGCCCGGCCGAGGCCGGAGGCGGTCGGGCCGGTCAGCGGAATGTCATAGTGCTCACCATGGAATTCCAGGGGCTTCTCGCGCGCCAGCACCTGCTTGATGATGGCGATATATTCCTTGGTGCGCAGCATGGGCTTGCCGAAGGGCACGCCGTGCCAGCCCTCCACCACCTGCGGGCCGGAGACGCCGACACCGCACAGGAAGCGGTTGCCGGACAAGGCCTGCAACGACAGCGCCGTCATCGCGGCGCAGGCCGGGGTGCGGGCGGGGATCTGCATGATGCCGGTGCCCGCCTTGATCTTGCTCGTCAGCGCCAGGATCCACGCGATCGGGGATACGGCGTCGGTGCTATAAGCCTCCCCGGTCCAGACCTGGGAAAAGCCGAGCCGCTCAGCCTCCAGAACCCGATCCATGTCGAGCTTGGGGTGCGGGCCGGACATGTCGACGGTGATGCCGAGTTGCATGGATGATCTCCCTGAAGGTTTGCCTGTTGTGGCGGAGGGTGACGTGTTTGCCCGCCCGGTCAAGGGGGTGGCTATTGACACCGATGGTGCCCGGTTTAGAGCCTGGGAACCCCGTACACAGGAGACCAGGATCATGAGTGCAGCGCTGGACATGAACGCTTCCGATTCCGTCGTTCAGCTTGCCTCGGACCCCCTGTCGGAAGCCCGTGCGATCGGCTCCCTGTTGCGGGAGGAAGCACCGAAGACCGAAGCGCTCGGCCAGCTGACGCCCGTTGTCGTGGAGGCCCTGCATGCGCGCGGCCTGTACCGCACCCTGTTGCCGCGGTCGTTGAACGGGTCCTTTGTCGGCCTGGAAACCTTTGTGAAGATCATGGAGACGCTGGCGGCGGCTGATGCCTCCACCGCCTGGTGCGTGGGCCAGGCGAGCGGCTGTTCCATGGCCGCGGCCTATGTCGATGCGCCGGTGGCGAAAGCGATCTGGGGCGACGATCCGCGCGGCGTGCTGGCCTGGGGCTTCCTGATCGAGGGCCGCGCCAAGGTCGTTCCCGGCGGGTATCAGGTCACCGGCAAATGGGCCTTCGGCAGCGGCGGGCATCATGCGAGCTGGATGGGCGCGCATTGCCATGTCGAGCTGCCGGATGGCTCGCTGCTGAAGGATGCCAATGGCACGCTGATCGAGCGCACCATGCTGCTGCGGCAGGATCAGCTCAACTGGATCAAGACCTGGGACGTTGTCGGCCTGCGCGGCACCGGCAGCGACACCTATACCGTTGCCGATCTGTTCGTGCCGGAGGCCTACACGGTCCGGCGCGATCTGGATTCCGAGCGCCGCATCGATGACCCGTTCTACAGGTTCACCACCACCAGCGCCTATTCCACCGGTTTCGCAGGCGTTTCGATGGGGATTGCGCGCGGCATGCTCGATGCCCTGCGGGCTTTGGCGCAGGACAAGAAGCCCTCGGCCACCGCGCGGGTCCTGCGCGACAGTCCGGTGATGCATCATCTGGTGGCGGAGAATGAGGCCAAGCTGCGCTCGGCGCGGGCCTTCGTGTTGGAAACGATCCGCGATGGGGAGGACTGCATCCGCCGCACCGGATCGCTGGACATGGATAACCGGGTGCTGATGCGGCTGGCGACCACCACCGCGATCCGGCGCGCCAAGGAAGTGGCGGAATTCGCCTACCATGAGGCGGGGGCGACCGCGATCTTCGCCAGCAACGCGTTTGAGCGGAAGATGCGCGACATCCATGCCTCCGCGCAGCAGGTGCAGGGGCGCACTGGGCATATCGAGGTTTGCGGCCAGCATTTTCTGGGCCAGACGCCGCAGGGGCGGTTTATTTAGGCGACGCCCAAGGTTAACTGCGTCATTTGGCGCTCCACGCTGCCCCGTCGGCATGACGTGTTTGGATCGCCGCCAGCGGTTCAATGCTGGTTCCGATGCGGTGGCACCCGTGCCGCGGCGAGTACGTCCACCGCCGCCGCCCCGGCCTCCAGTAGTACCGCGGCGCAGGCGTTGGCGGTGGCGCCGGAGGTCATGACGTCGTCGATCAGCAGGACCTGCCGGCCGAGCAGGTGCTGGAGGCGATCTGGTCTGACCGCGAAGGCCCCGTCGACCTCGGCGGTCCTCTCAATGGGGGATTTGCCGTCCAGGGCGGCCGTCGCGCGGGTCCGGCATAACGCGTCCATGAGCGCCGGCACGCCTGCTTGCCGGCCGATCGCACTGGCGAGCACCGCTGCTTGATTGTAGCGCCGATGGAACAGCCGCCGGCGGTGCAGGGGCACCGGCACCAGCACCTCCGCCCGGCGCAGTAACTCGTTGCCGGCGCGTGCCATCATTGGGGCCAGGACCCGTGCCATGGACACGGCATCGGCGTGCTTGAACGGCAGTACCAGCCGCCTGGCCTGGGCGTCGTAGGTCATCGCGCCGCGCGCCTGGCGGAACACCGGTGGTGCGGCTTCGCAGGAATCGCAGATCTCTGGCCCCTCCGCCACGAAGCCCAGGCCGCAGCGGGCGCAGCAGGGTTCGGCGATGAAGCTGGTCTGGGTGAAGCAGGCGCCGCACAGCAGGCCGTCGGTCGCGATGCGGTCCTCGCACGCCGCGCAATGCGGCGGCAGCAGCAGATCGAGCGCGGCGCGCCCGATCCCGCTGAAGTCAATGCGCGCCAGATGCCCCAAACCGCACCGTGCCGTCGCGTTCGATCTCGTGCACCAGGTCGATCTCCCACGACAGGTAGGCCTTCATGGCCTCTTCGACGCCGGAGTTGCGGTCGTAGGCGCGCAAATAGAAGTCGATGCAATCCTCATCCGCCGGCACCAGCCGGTTGGCCTCCATCGGTTGCCCCGCTGTTTTCCAGGCCTGGGTGCCACCGGCCAGAACGCGCGGCTCTTTGCCGGCAAGGGCGCGCACCTCCGGCACCGCCAGCCGCGCGGCTTCGCCGTCGGGGGAGGTGATCACCACCTGCGCCGCCGCCGCCAATTGTCCTGCCAGCCCCGCCAGCCGGCTGCGCACACCCCAGACCGCGCCCGGAATATGCCCGGCGCGGAAGTCGATGCTGCGGCTGAGGTCGACAACCAGGGTGTTGCCCAGGCTCGCCGCCAGCGCCGCCACGTCGAGCGTCTCAACGGATACGGCCAGTTCGGGGATCGCGGGCGCGGCCTTGCCGCTGGTCTGAACCGCCGCCAGCCCGCCCTCGACCACGAACACATCCTGGTGCCCCATCAGCCGCAGCCAGGCGGCCGGCATGCGCGCGCGGGCGCCGGTGTCGCAGAGCAGCACGATGCGGGCATTGCGCACGCCAACCCAGGTGTCGGTAGCCTGGACGAGCTGCCCGCCGGGGGCGCTGAGGCTGCCGGCGCGATGCCCGGCGCGGAATTCGGTGGGGTCGCGGACATCGAGCACATAGAGCGTGCGGCTGCGATCGGCTTCGAACGCCGCGAGTTGCGCGGGGGTGATGACCCGGACGCCGGATTCATCGGCGAAATGCGTTGCCCGCTCCAGCGCCAAAGCGGCCGTGGCCGGCGTGCCGGGGGTGAATTGCTCCGTCCGGCCATGCTCGCAGGTCAGGCCGGCGAGGTCCCAGCCCATGGTGCCATTGCGCAGGGCGATCACCTTGTTCGGGATCCCGGCGCGGCGCAGGCTTTCCGCCCCCATGATGCTGCGCGTCCGCCCGGCGCAGTTCACCACCACCAGCGTGTCCGGGTTGGGCACGATATCGGCGATGCGATAAGCGAGTTCCCCGCCGGGCACGCTGACGCCGGTCGGGATCGACATGCGGGTGAATTCCTCCAGGGTCCGGCTGTCCAGCACCACCATGTCGCGGCCGGATTTGATCCACTCGTTCAGGTCCGGGGCATCGACGCTTTCGGTGCCGTAGTGGTGTTCGACCCATTCGCCAAACGCCTTGGAGGGCACGTTGACGCCGCTGAACACCACATAGCCGGCCTCGATCCAGGCCTTGGTGCCGCCTTGCAGGACGGAGACCCGGGAATAACCGATGATCTCCAGCCAGGCCGCCAGCTGCTGCGCCACGCCGCGCCCGTCATCCATGCAGCATATGCGCACGTCGCGGCGGGGTAGCAGGGCGCGGGCGCGGGTTTCGCGGCGGGAGAGCGGGCAGGGGATCGCCCAGAACAGGTGTTCGCCGCCGAACTCCCCTTCCTCCCGCGCATCCAGCAGGGCCAATTCCTGGCCGTCTTCAATCCAGCCGCGCAGGGTTTTTGGGTCGATCATGTTCATGGCGTGTCTTCTCCGTTGGCCGGGACCCTATTCTGTCGCGGAACCGCTTGGCAACGGCGGAGTGAGCGGGCACATGCGGCTGCATGGACTCAATGCTCATCTTCGATCGTCTGGCCGTGCGCCGCCACCGTGACCGGGCCGCGGCCTCCATCGGGCAGGTCGCCGATGTGCTGCGCGATGCCGCCGAACGGTTGATCGATCGCCTCGATGATACGACGCACCGCTTTACCCAGGCGCTGGATGTCGGCGGGCGCGGCGTGGTGGCGCCGCTGCTGCGGGCGCGCGGGATCGAGACGGTCAGCTGCGATCTGTCGCCGCGCATGGCGGCGCTGAACGGCGGCCCCGGCGTCGCGGCGGATGAGGAGTTTTTACCGTTTGCCCCCGGCAGCTTTGACCTAGTCGTGGCCAATCTGTCGCTGCATTGGGTGAACGACCTGCCGGGCGCGCTGATCCAGCTGCGGCAGGCGCTGCGGCCCAACGGGTTGTTCATCGCCAGCCTGCCGGCCCTGGGCACGCTGACCGAATTCCGCGCCGCGCTGACCGAGGCTGAAACCAGCCTGAGCGGCGGTGTTTCCCCCCGCGTCTCCCCATTCCCGGAACTGCGCGATTGCGCGCATCTGTTGCAACGGGCGGGCTTTGTCCTGCCGGTCGCGGATATGGAGGAGATCGACCTGCATTACGCCGACCCGCTGGGGCTGCCTCGGGATTTGCGCGCCGCTGGCGAAACAAACGCGGTCCGCCTCCGTGATCGGCGGGTCCCGCATCGTGCGATGCTGCCGATGGCGCTGATGGCTTTGCCGGAGCGGAACGGCCGCTTCGTGGCGTCGTTGCGCATGGCGATGATGACCGGCTGGGCGCCGGGGGTGAAGGACGGGCTTTAACACCGATGCCGCCTCAACCGTCATGATCGGGCTTGTCCAGACCATCTCCGGCCGTCACGAGACTCTTGATATCGTGCGGCTTTTTATTGATGGCCCGTTGGCCTGAGATGGTCGGGGCAAGCCCTACCGCGTTCACACATCGCGGAAACGAAAATTTGGCAGGTGGGGACAACGGTATTTTCTCCCCGTCATGGCCCGGCTTGTCCGGGCCACCCCCACCGCACCGTGCCGCGATAGGTGGCCCGGACAAGCCCTACGGGATTCACAGATCGCGGAAACGAAAATTTGGCAG
>CAIUPC010000199.1 GCA_903900905.1 uncultured Acetobacteraceae bacterium | reverse complement strand
GTGGCCCGTACAACCATGTCCTATCGTTCGCTGTTGCTGGCCTCCGCGGCCGGCCTGGTTACGGTCGGAGCTGCCCAGGCGGGCACCGCTTTCATCAACAACAATAACGTCTCGAACAGCACCAATACGCCACTTTACAGCCTCGGGAACGGGGACTCGCTGCTCAATAACCCCGCCTTTCTGCAGCAGGGGCCGGGTGCCACGCAGGTGACACCGGTCATCGAAGTGACCGCCGCCGGTGCGTTGTTTGTTAAGAACGTCGGTTCGATCGTTTCCGGCCAGACCGCCTATCCGGGCATCGGCCTGCGTGTTGATAGCGGCGCCTCCCTCGGAACCCTGGGCAATAACATTCAGGGCAATGCGGTCGGCCTGATCACGGTTAGCGACGTCAACGGCTCCGCCGTCCAGGTGGGCGGTTTGCTGACATCGTTGATCAACAGCGGATCGATCCAGGCGCTGAGTTCCGGTGGTTCGGCGGTGCATGTGGTGTCTGGCGGGTCGGTCAGCTCACTTCTGAACAAGAGCACGGGTTCGATCACGGCGAACGGCACGGGCGGTGTCGCGGTCCTGGTCGAAGGCAAGAACAGCAGCATCGGCACCCTGAGCAACAGCGGCCAGATTCTGGCGACGGAGGTGTCCGGCGCCGCCATCCAGATCGTAACAGGCGCCAACGCCGGCACGATCAGCAATGCCAGCCTCGGCACCATCGGATCGTCGGGCAGCCTGGGCGCCGCGATCTCGGTTGGCGGTTCGGTGACGACCGTCAGCAATGCCGGGCAGCTGACCTCCAGCGGTGACAACGCGACCGGCCTGATCGTTGCTGCCGGCGGGGTCCTCAATCTTGGTACCAATACGGGCACGATTTCGGCCAATGGCACGTCCTCCCTCGCCATCAGCGTCGAAGGCAGCGCCAACGCGCTCGGCAACGCCGGGCTGATCCAGGCGTCCGGCACCAACGGGCTCGGCGTGAACGTCACCGCGACGGGGTCGGTGACCAGCATCGACAACAACGCGACTGGCACCATCGCGGCTGATGGCAAGTTTGGCACCGCCATCCGTGTGCTCGGCAGTGTTGGCTCGGTGAGCAACAGCGGTTCCGTCAGCGCGGCCGACGCGACCGGCGTGGGCTTCCTCATCGGCGCTGGCGGCAAGGTCGGAACGGTCACCAACACGTCCTCCGGCTCCGTCAGCGGCGGCACCTATGGTATCGACGTCGTGGGCGCGGTGCCGACGAGCCTGGGTGGCGGCGTGTTGACGAATGCCGGCAAGGTGACGGGTGGGATTGGTCTGAGCGTCGCCAGTTCTGGTTCCGTCGATACGATCCGGAACACGGCGGGCGGGGTCATCACCGGTACCGCCGCCTCTGGCGCGGGTGTCGAGCTGAATGGCACGGTTCTGTTGCTGGATAATAATGGTGGCACGATTCAGGCCACCGGCCCGGCGGGCGCGGGCGTTACGATCGCGACGGCCAATCTCGGGCGGCTCGTGAACTCCGGCACCATCGTCTCGACCAATGGCACAGGTATTCTTTTCGCCTCTAATGGTTCGGTCGCCTCTGGGATTACCAACCAGTCCTCTGGCCTGATCCAGGGCGGTGGCACCAACGGTGCCGGCGTGGCGATCAACGGGTCCCTGGCGACGACGGCACAGACCATCACCACCGCGGGCACGATCATCGGTCAGGTCCTGCAGGGCACCAAAGCCGATCTGCTGACGGTCACGGGCGGGTCGATCACCGGGAATATCGTGGGCCAGAATGCCGCGGCCGGCACGGTCGCTTTCGACCTCGGCAATGGCCACACGTTCACCACGGCCGGCAACATTTCCAATGTCGATACCGTTGAGGTCGTGACCGGTACCCTGGCGGTTTCTGCCACCAATACGATCAGCGCCTCAGCGGCGGGCGTGACGGGCCTATACCTGATCGGTACTAATACGGGTCTGTCCAACAGCGGCACGATCGTGTCGGCCTCCGGCGACGCGGTTCAGGCGACGACGTCGAACACGGTTGCCGCCATCGTCAACAACGCGGGTGGTGTGATCTCCGCCGGCTCTGGCAATGGCATCCTGGTCAACAATGCCTCGTTGGTCAGCAATGCCGGATCGGTTGTTACGGGGAACACCGCCATCTACGCCAATGGGGTCGTCAACACGATCACCAACAGCGGCGGTCTTACTGGCGAAATCGGCGTGGGCTTCTATGGCCAGGGCTCGCTTATCAGCAACACCAAGGGCGGGGTCATCACCGGTGGTGAGGCCGGCCTGCGCATCGATTTTGGTGGCACCGTCGCGAGC
>CAIUPC010000198.1 GCA_903900905.1 uncultured Acetobacteraceae bacterium | reverse complement strand
GCCCAACGAGACAGTGTTGCTGTAGCCGCCCAGGCTGATGTTGTTGTCGCCATCGCCCAGAATGACCACGGAATTGCTGACGAACCCCTTGACGGTGTTGTTGCCGTTGCCGTCGCTGACCACAGCTGTCGCACCAGTCAGACCCCAGGGCTGTTCAACGCTGATCAGATTTTCTTGTATGCCAAGATATGATCGAGGCTGAGGGCTCCGTCCCAGAGGGCTTTGGCTACGTTGGTGACGCGGTTTGTTCGCAAGATGTTGAGGGCGAAGCTGCGGGCGCGAGCCATGATGCCGGGGTTGTCGCGGATGCGGCATTTGTCCTCGTCGCAGGAGACGTCGCGAACATAGTGATTGCGGTTCTCGATGCCCCAATGCCCGCGGATGGCGTTGCCCCATGCGGTTGCGGTGAGGCCTGTGGCGGAGGAGAGGTAGAAGGCGACCTCGCCGCGTTGATCCCACAAACCGGTGGCGGCAGATCGGAGCCATGTGCGGCGGGTGACGCGGACGATGGTCTTGACGAAGGGCTGCCACTCGGTTGCGGCCAAGACGTCGCCTGCGGGAAAGACCTCGACGGTGCGGCTTTCCTGACGGGAGCGGCCGGTGTTGTGGGCGATGGCGGTATCGTCAGGGGTGGTGGTGTCGGCAATGACGCAGACGGCGTCAAACAGTTTGGCCTGATTGGCCTTCAGTTGAACCAGCAGGTGGTTGCCGGTTTCGCAGGCAATTTCAAACGTTTTTTTGACAGTGCATCGCATCGAGGGTGAACAGGCGTCCGGTCAGGCCGAGTGTGGCGATCATCTCCTGGGCGGCGGGGATCTCGTTGCTTTTCTCCGCAATCGCCAGGTGGCCGAGAATGATCTGGCCGTCGGCGGCAAAAGCGCTCAGCAGATGCGCCGCCTTGCGGTCGTGGAAAGCGTCGAAGCTGCCACGCAGGGTTTTGCCATCGATGGCCACCGCCGCAGGGATGCTCTCGCCGTCGGCCGGAACGTCCGCCAGTCCGTTGTCCACCAGTCCGGCGGCATGAGTGCGGAACGCCCGCTCGACCTCTGCGGCGTCGAGGCCGCGCAGAATGAAGCGCACCGACGAATAGGCCGGCGCGCGGCGCAGCGACAGGCCGAAGGCGCTGTTCAGGCGATCCAGATGGGTCCGGATGAACGCGTGAACTTGCCGATACGACCGCGCTCCGGCCAGCATCGCCAGCACGGTGAACAGCAGGATCGGCGGCAAAGGATACATCTTTCCCTGATTGCGGCGTGGATCGGGGAGTTCGGAGAACAACGTCAGCAGCACACTCGACATCGGGGCAACCCTTCGCGATGGTTGCCCGACATAGATTCAGACAAATCGCGCCGAGGGAATCGGCTTCTTTTGTCCGACCCAGCACCGCTCACGCGATCAAGTTGCGAGCGTTGAACAGCCCTGGGGATGATGCATGGTCGCCCACAACAATAATTATCCGTCAAATCACAAAAATTTCGGTGGGATATATCAAGAACGCACACTTTTGCGTCCGTTTCGCCAATCTGAGGCTTGAGGGCGGCTTCAAATCCTGGCACGCATTGCCGCAGCGTAAGCGTGCGCAACCACGCTAGGATTCTTTTGCGACCGATTTACAGATCGCTACAAGAACGAACGAGGAGATCGACCGGTGCTTCACATCTCTCAGGGCAATCGCGCAAAGCGCGCCGGCAATGCGGCGCCGCCGGGTAAAGCGGAAGCGGCCGTCGCAGAGGCGCTTGCCGCGCTCGCGCAGGCACTGCTGCCGCTTTCGGCGGCGGCGCTAGCGCCGCTGCTCACGGCGGTCGCCTC
>CAIUPC010000197.1 GCA_903900905.1 uncultured Acetobacteraceae bacterium | reverse complement strand
CGGGTGAAGCCTCTCTTTACACGAATTGGGGCAATGGCCGGTCCCACCCGTCATCCCCGGGCTTGTCCCGGGGACCAATCGCGGCACAAGAGGAAACCTTGGTCCCCGGGACAAGCTCGGGGATGACGTAAGGAGAGCATGACCGGCTTCACCTGATTGCCCTGCTTGAACTCAAGGCGATTGCCGCCCTTCATCCCGTGCATGAAGCGCAATTTTTGACCTATATGCGGATGAGCCGCCTTCCGTTGGGGTGGCTGATCAATTTTAACGAGGTCGGTTTGAAAGACGGCATCCGCCGGCGGCGCATATAAACCGCCGGCGAACAGCCGGTTCTCAGCCGATCGGCGGCAGATCGAGTTGCACGATCTCTTTATTGCCGTTCAGCGGCTTGAACGATGTCAAAATCAGCGGATCGTGACCCGGAATGACATGGTCCGGCCCATCCGCGAGGCTGTTGATAATCTCGAACCCCTTCAACATGCGGCCGACATCGTACACGACCGGGAACGGGTTGCGCAGGCGGATGTTGCGCCAATAATGCGTCGCGTCGCCCGCCAGCACCACCCAGCCGCGCTTGGTTGGAACCCGGATCGACTGGATGCCGCCGGAATGACCGCCGATCAGATGCAGCGTGATCCCCGGCGCGATTTCGGCGGTGCCGTCATAGACCTTCATCCGGTCGGAGTACAAAGCGGCGAGCGCCTCCTGCACATCGCCGAGGTCATAGGGCCGGCGCAGGAACGGCTCGCACATGCAGCCGCCGGTGCAATAGCCCATCTCGGCGGCCTGGATGTGGAACGTCGCCTTGGGGAACCACGGCATCCCCCCGGCATGGTCCCAATGCATATGGGTCAGGACCACGTCCTTGACCTCCGCCGGGTCGATGCCGGCATCGAGCAGCGCCTGGGCCGGGGTGCGCAGGATCTCCCGCCCGCGGCGCAGGCCGGATTCCAGCGTGAAGCCAGTGTCCATCACGATGGTGTGGCCGTTGCCGCGGATGGCGAAGATGTAGAAATCCATCGGGTCCGGCGACATGTGATCGTCGGGCGGCAGGATGAAGTTCTGATGGTGGTAGCGGTCGGTGAAGACGGCATAGCGCAGCGCCAGAACTTCGTAGGTGACCTCGGGCATGGATGGCATGGTTGGTTCCCCCTTTTGCGTTTGGGAGTGAACCGCTTGTCGCGGCTGCTGGCAATCCGACGAACCGCTTGTCGCGGTTCGGGGCAATCTTTAGACCTGCCGCCGTTTCAACCCGAGCAGGAGACCACCCATGGTCGATGTCCCCAACCGTCCCGAATACCAGAGCGAGCTGTTCAAGAAGGGCCTCGAAGTGCGCCGCGACGTGCTGGGCGGCGACTATGTCGATGGCTCGCTGGCGCGCGCTGACGACTTCAATGCCGTGTTCCAGCAGATGACGACCGAGATCGCCTGGGGCATGGCCTGGACCCGTCCGGGCCTGGATCGCAAGACCCGCAGCATCATCAACCTCGGCATGCTGTCGGCCCTGAACCGCGGCGCCGAGCTGCGCCTGCACCTGCGCGCCGCCCTGACCAACGGCGTCTCCCGCGACGAAATCAAAGAAGTCCTCATCCAGGTCGGCGCCTATTGCGGCATCCCGGCGGCGCTGGAAGCCTTTAAGATCGCGACCGAGGTGTTCAAGGAAGTGGACGCCAAGAAGGATTGATCGATCCGTTCGAGCAGGCCCGGGCTGATGTCAGGGCCTGCTCGTATCGGCCGCGACGTCAAGAAAGCGGCAAACATCCGCGGCGATCAACGCACGGTAGGGTGCCGTGACGTGTCCGAAACGGCGGGCCACCAGCCCGGTGTGCAGCGTGACAACCTTGTCCGTTCTGACCCAGCTCGCCAATGGCAATGAGCCCTCGGTGAGATCATCCGGCGACAGTGGACGAGCCGTTATCCATCCCGGCCGGGACGTAACGGGGCACGCGATGAAATCCCCCTGGGTGTCCGGTTCGGTCAGAATCAGCACCGGCCGGCGTTTTGCGCTGGAAAGGTCGGAGAATGGGAAGGGGAGCAGGACAATGTCCCCCGCTTCATACATTGTCCCAGGCCTGATCCTCGGCATTGTCCCAGACATTGGCGAGCGATACGGTCTGTGCGTTCACCAGATCGCGCCATTCACCACCCTCCTGCCGGGCACGCAGGAATAGCACGAAATCCAGTGCTTCCTGCGCCAGCGGCTGCGGTAGCAGCTTCGCTTGCTCGTAAACCTGCTCGGCAACGGTCATAGGCCCTCCAGGAACCGTATATCGTTGGCAGGTTACCACACAACCCAACCGCGTTACACCTCGGAGATCTTCCCCAAGATCAGTTAAGGCCCTTGAGGCGTTTCTCCGCCGCCTGCTGGCAATGATAGGCCGCGGCCGCTAACTCGGGGGCGGGCGCGCCGAGACACAAGTGCACGACCCGCAGATCCTGTTGACCGACGGCCAGCCATCTTGAAGCCATAAGCCCGCGATCATGCGCAAGCTGAGGATCGTCACCGCTCATAAACGATGATGCCCTCGGTCCGGGCAGCATAGGGCAGGGTCCCGACGATCTTGCTGAAGCGCTGGTATGTGTCCTCCCGGCACGGCACCACGTCAGCCGGTTCGTGGTAGGTTTGGCTTGCCTCCATGCCGGCGCGGTAGGTCAGCTTGTCCCGCGGGGCGTCGTTGTCGAGGATCACCAGCAGGTCGATGTCACCGTCAGGGCCCGCGTCGCCGCGCGCGACCGAGCCGAACACGATCACACGCCGTGGCTGGAAATAGGCTACGACGGGATCGAGTAGTTCCGGCGGCACAAGCGGCTGAGCCATCTCACGCTCCTGCGATACGGTCGCCGTATTGTAGCAGCTTCCGAGGCGGCAGGGCAGTGCTCCTGACCACGGGCCGACCTGCCGTCACACGTCGGAGATCTTCTCCCAGGTCAGCTCCCGCTGCTCGATCCCGCCGTTCAGAGGCCGCGGCGGCGGGCTGAGGATCATCCGCCCGTTCTCGAACCGCACGCCGCGCGGTTGTTGGGAGCCGATGCGGCTCGGGTCCGGGGCGGTCTCGACGGTGGTCACCAGCTTGGAGCCGTCATACGTATAACGGCCGAAATAGCCGCTGTATTCGCGCTTCTCGCCGTCCGGAACCTCCGCCCGCCCGTCGATCATCATCACCGCCATGCGGCCATCGGGGGTGAAGATAATGCGGCCCAGGCCCTTGCCGTCATAGGGCGGGGTCAGCGCCTTGCCCTCGCCATCACGCGCGACGACGCCGACGAGCCGCCAGGTGCCAGTAAGTTCGGTCATGCTTGGTTCCCCCTTGGTTGATGTGATTACCGCCCACAGTGGCGCGTCGCGGTGGCAGGTCAACCTCTCCCCCACCGGCCGCGCATTTCCCTTGCCCGGCCCGAGGCCAATCAGCTATCCACCCCACACGGGACGACAGACCGGCTGAGGTAGCGTCCCCTGGCGGAATCTTTGGGTTCCGTGCCCGCGCGAGGCGGGCCGAGGCTCAGGCCAAGCGGTTGCCGGATAGACTTGCTACAAGGGCGCCTCCGGGCGCCCTTTTGCATTCAGCGCCGGGTGCTGGTTTTCTGCCCCAAATACACATTGCCCGCCAACAGCAGGAAGTTCACCCGCCCCAGCACGTTGGGAGCGGCCCGTTCAGGGTCGGCCGGGTAGGCGCTCTCGACAACCATATCGAGGTCCTGGAACCGCCGCCGATCGGGCACGGTGCGGCGGAGATCGAAGAAGATTTGGTAACGGGTGTTCGCCTCCGGGATCTCCATCGCGACGGCATACATCCAGTTGCGCCGTGCGGCGGTCTCATGGACGCGGGTGCCCGGGCTCGCGAGGCTTCGGATCAGCGCCGGCAAGTGCAGCGATAGCGCGTAGCGCTCGGGCGCGAAGACCCGGCGCCGGGCCCCGTCCTGGATGGCCGGATCGTCGGGGCTATGGCGGTTGGGATCGAACGCCTCCGAATAGCAGTGATTGGTGAAGCGCACGTTGATCCGCAGGGGACGCGGCACCTTGGCGCTCGCGGCCTCGAACACGAACGGCTCCAGATGCGACAGATCCTGCGATCGGCCGCCATACGACGCGGGCGGATGATAAGCTTCGCGCGGCATGCGAGCGCCTTCCCAACGCCATGATCG
>CAIUPC010000196.1 GCA_903900905.1 uncultured Acetobacteraceae bacterium | reverse complement strand
CTCGATGAGCCGTTCCCGGTCTACCGCCTGTTCCTTGTCGGCGCCGGCATCGTCGTCGGCCTCACGATCTGGCAGTTCCTGGAGCGCACGCGGCTGGGCCTGCTGATCCGCGCCACGTCGCAGAATGCCGAGATGGTGCATGCGCTCGGCACCGATGTCCGCTTCATCCGCTCCGCCGTGTTCGGTATCGGCTGCGGGCTGGCGGGGATTGGCGGGGTGATGGCGGCGCCGATGGTGACGGCCTCGCTCGGCATGGCGCCGAACGCGGTGATCGACACCTTCGTCATCGTCATTATCGGCGGCATGGGCAGCTTCCTGGGATCGATGATCGGGGCGCTGCTGGTGGCCTTCGTGCAGGTCTTCGGCAGCTATTATTTCCCCGATTTCGCGATGGCGTTCATGTACCTGATCATGCTCACCATCCTGGTCGTGCGCCCCGGCGGGCTGCTGGGCAAGGAGGCCTGATCGCGTGCGCATGATGCTTGCCGTGGCCGCCCTGCTGGCGCTGATGCCGCTGGGCCTGCCGCCTTATGCCATGACGCTGCTGACCGAGGCGCTGATCATGGGCCTGTTCGCCATGAGCCTCGATCTGATGGTGGGCTATGCGCGGCTGATCTCGTTCGGGCATGCCGCCGCCTATGGGCTGGGCGCCTATACCTGCGGCAACATCCTGCTGCATACGGACATTCCGCTACCCTTCGCGGTCCTGTTGTCCGGCCTGTTCAGCGGGGTCATCGCCATCGGTGTGGCCTGGGTCTGCACTTTGGCGACCGGTGTGTCGTTCTCGATGCTGACGCTGGCCTTTGGGCAGTTGCTCTATGCGGTGGCGTTCAAGTGGACCAGCGTGACCGGCGCCTCCGACGGGTTGGCGGGCATTCCGCGCCGGCCGGGGCCGTTTGGGACAACGGTGTTCGATACCAAAAACGGGTTCTATTACCTGACGATGGCCTGCCTGTTTGGCGGCTTCCTGTTCGCCCGGGGCCTGGTGCGCTCCCCCTTCGGGGCAGTGCTGCGCGGCATAAGGGAAAACGAGGCCAAGACCCTGTCGCTGGGCTACAACACCCGCTTCTACAAGATCGCGGTGGTGGCCATATCGTATATGTTCGGCGGCCTGGCCGGCGCGCTGTATGCCGCCTTCGCCGGCTTCGCCAACACCGAATTGTTGTTCTGGCTGCTGTCCGGCCAGGCGCTGATCATGGTGATCGTGGGCGGCACCGGCACCCTGGTGGGGCCGATCCTGGGAGCAGCCTTCTTCCTGTTGGTGCAGCAGCAGCTCTCGAGCTACACCGATTCCTGGGCGCTGTTCTTCGGCGTGATCTTCATCCTGTTCGTGCTGTTCGCGCCGGAGGGGATCCTCGGCCTCGCCACCCGCCGCCGGGCTTCGGTGGGGACGCACTGAGATGTCCTTGCTTGAACTGAACGGCCTGACCAAGCGGTATGGCGGTATCCTCGCGGTCGATCAGGTAACCATGAGCGTCGAGCAGGGCGAGGTCCGCGCCGTCATCGGCCCCAATGGCGCCGGCAAGACCAGCCTGTTCCATCTGATCACCGGGGTCGTGAAAGCGACCGAAGGCACGGTGATGTTCGATGGCCAGAACATCACCGGCGTCGCCGCGTTCGGCCGCTGCCAGATGGGGCTGTCGCGCACGTTCCAGCTGACCTCCCTGTTCCCCGAGATGTCGGCCCGCGACAACACGAAGTTGGCCGCCCAGGCCCGCGACAAGCAACGCTGGCGCCCCTTCGGCGGCGGCGCGGTCTTCGCCGAAGCCGCCCGCCGCGGCGATGCGGCACTGGAACGCCTCGGCCTGACCCATGTCGCCGAACGCCCCGCCGGGCTGCTGTCGCATGGTGATCAGCGGCTGCTGGAGGTCGCGATGGCCCTGGCCCAGCAACCCCGCGTGCTGCTGATGGACGAGCCCACCCAGGGCCTGTCGGTGGAGGAAACCGCGCAGGCCGTGGACGTCCTCGCCGGCCTGTTCGGCGACGGGTCGCTGACCGTGCTGCTGGTGGAGCATGACATGGAGGTGGTGTTCCGCCTCGCCCGCAAAATCACCGTCCTGCATCGCGGCGCGGTCATCGCCGATGGCGATCCGGAGACGGTCAAAGCCGACCCGGCGGTGCAAAGTGCCTATCTCGGGGGTTACGCCTGATGCTGACCATCGCTGGGCTGAACACCCATTACGGCGCCAGCCACGTGCTGCAAGGCGTGGACCTGGTGGTGCCTCCGGGCCGGATTTGCGCCCTGTTGGGCCGCAACGGGGTGGGCAAGACCACCACCATGCGCAGCGTCATGGGGCTGGTAACACCGACCAGCGGCAAGATCGTGCTGGATGGCGTGGATATCGCCGGCTGGCAACCGCACCAGATCGCCCGCGCCGGCGTCGCCTACGTCCCAGAAGGTCGGCTGATTTTCCCCGATCTGACGGTGATCGAGAACATCCGTGTCGGGGAGCGCGTTGCCGCCCGGGAATGGACGCTGGACCGGCTGCTGGACCTGTTTCCGTCCCTGCGCGAACGCGCCCGCAACAAGGGCGCGCATCTGTCGGGCGGGGAGCAGCAGATGCTCGCTATCGCCCGGGCCTTGGTGAGCGATCCCAAAGTGCTGCTGCTGGATGAGCCGAGCCAGGGCCTGGCACCGCTGGTGGTGCGGGAATTGGCGCGGGTGATTCAGCTGCTCTGCGACAGCGGGGTGACCATTCTGTTGGTCGAACAGAACATGAAGCTCGCCGAGGCCGTGGCCAACGAGCTGCATATCATGGTCAAGGGGCGGATGGTTTACGGGGCTTCACCGGAGAAATTCCGTGAAGAAGAGGCGGAGATCCGGAGCCGGTATCTGACGGTTTAGATGGTTTGTCCCCCTCCCCTCGCGGGTGGGGGAGAGTTTTGGATTACTCCGCCGCCTGCTTATACCGCCCAGCCGCATAGCGCAGCAGCGCGTCGTCATCCGTCGGAATAATCGGGGAGAAGTCCGTGTGCGCAATCCATTCCGCGCGCGTCGGCTTGCGGATGTAGTTAGAAACCGCGTTCAGCGTCAGATACACGATCTTGCGCGGATAGGGGGTGATGTTGCCGGCGGAGCCATGCACCAGGTTGCCATGGAACAGCAGCAGCCCGCCCGGCTTGCCCGTCGGCGCCACGATGCCGCCCTGATCGACCAGCTTCGTCACCAGCGGCTCATCCAGCGTCCACAGCGGGTAAGACGTGGTGGAGGTATCATGCTCCGCCGCCAGCACACCCTGCGTATGGCTCCGCGGCACCAGCATCAGCGGCCCGTTGATCGGCATCACTTCATCAAGGAACACGGCGATGTTCATCGCGCGGGGCTCGGGCATGCCGTCGTCGCGCGCCCAGGTGCCGTAATCCTGGTGCCACTGCCAGACGTCGCCGGTGAAGGACGCCTTCGCATTGACCTTATACTGGTGCATGTAAACCTGCTCGCCGAACAATTGCTCGACCGGGTTGATCATGCGGGGATGGCGGCCGAGCAGGCCAAATGCCTCGTTATACATATGCGCGGCGAAGGCGGTGCGCGGCGCGCCGGAGCGTTCGCGCCAGACTTCCGGGCGCTGCTGGGCGTAGACGGCCTCGGCCTCTTCACGCAGCACCGCGACTTCTTCGGGGCGGAAGGTGTCGGGCAGGAACAGGTAGCCTTCCTCGTGGAACTGGCGGGTCTGGGCTTCGGTCAGCATGGCGGCGGCTCCTGATCTGGCTTGGACGCTGGACAGGAGATAATCCAACCGCCCGGCCGATGCAAAGCCGGTTTGCTTGACGGATCGCCCGTGTCCCCGGAAGCTGGCGGCAATCGATCCCTGGGGAGTAACCGACCATGTCCGACCTGCCGAAGCTGGTGCTGAGCCATCCCGTTCCGAACCAGGCCTGGCTGGCGAAGTTGCAGGAGGACATCCTTGAACCCGATCTGCCCATCGTCGATCCGCACCATCACCTGTGGAACCTGCCGGGGAGCCGGTATTTCCTGGATGATCTGATGGGCGACCTCGGCAGCGGGCACAACATCGTTGCCACCGTGTTCCTGCAATGCTTCTGGGCCTATCGCACGTCTGGTCCCGAGGCGATGAAGCCGGTGGGGGAGACGGACTTCGTTGCCTCCGTCGCCGCCGAGGCGGTGGCGCGCGGCGTGAAGCCCCGGGTTGCCGCGGGCATCGTGGGTTACACCGATTTCCGCCAGGGGGAGGTCGTGGATTCGGTGCTGGAGGCGCATATCGAGGCCGGGGCCGGGCGGTTCCGCGGCATTCGCCAGATCAGCGCGCGGCATAAGGATTTCCTCGCCAGCATGTCCACGCCGCCCGATTTCGGGCTGCTGGCCGAACCGGCGTTCCGGGCGGGCTTCGCGCTGCTGGAGAAGTATGGGCTGAGCTATGATGCCTGGCTGTATCATACCCAGATCGGGGAGTTGGTGGATCTGGCGCGGGCCTTTCCTGGGACGCCGATCGTGCTGAACCATGTGGGGGGGCCGCTGGGCGTGGGGCCGTATCGCGGGCGCGGGGATGCGGTGTTCGCGGAATGGCATGCGGCGATCAAGGTTCTGGCGACATGCCCGAACGTGCATATGAAGCTGGGCGGGCTGGCGATGGCGATCAACGGGTTTGATTTCCATGAGGCGGTGCTGCCGCCTTCGTCAGGGGAGCTGGCGAAGGCCTGGGGGCCTTATATGGAGGCGTTGATTGAGGCCTTTGGCGCGGGCCGGTGCATGTTCGAGAGCAATTTCCCGGTGGATAAGGCGATGTGCTCGTATCCGGTGTTGTGGAATGCGTTCAAGCGGATTGCGAGTGGGTGTTCGGCGGCGGAGAAAGCGGCGTTGTTCCATGATACGGCGGCGGGGTTTTATCGGTTGGGGTAGGGAGTGCATCTTAATAAAACCACTCGCCCAAATGTGGTTGTATTAAATATCACATCATTACTATATGATAGGATAGTCTATATATGGCGACAAAGATCGGCGCAAAATGCATCAAGATATGCGGAAATTCGAATGCCTCATGCTCCATCGCTACCGATTCCTTCGAAGTATTACTGAATGAGCATCGTTTGGAAGATCCGCTTACTCTCCATATCGAGACCATGGCGAAAAATTATGTCCAGTCTGATTTCCCACAGAAAGATACCCAATTGTTGATACGGATTATATGTGCGTGGGGCGGCATACGAGGGAAAAATCCAAAGCGGTTATATAATCGAAATAAATCAGATAATTTTTGTCGCATGACACATTCTCTTCGGGCTGCCCATGGCCTGTCGCTGAATGGTGAGTACGGTGAAGCAATTAGAACACTTGACTGGACTGAAGGAGCACAGATATCATTCCGGTCCAAATTTTTGAAATTTATATGCCCGGATCATGCTGCCGTCCTGGATAGCAATATACAGAAGGTATTAGGGTATCCACGTACCCCGGCGGGCTATGAAGAATTCGTACAAAATTGTGCGGAGGTGCGCACCACTCTCAATAACAGTCAGATGAACTATGGCGGCGTGCCAAAATATTGGCGTACCAGCGACGTGGAAATGGCGATATTTCAAGAAATTCTCAAGCCCCAATATGACCATAAAAGGAACCCACCTAAAAAATGATGAGAAAATTTCCGGCGTCATGGATACTCATGGGTCGCCACTGCTTTTGGCGACCTTGCGCCCGCGGTTGTCGGGCATACGCCTTGGGGCAGAGGGCACAGGTCCCGGAAAAGCTTGCACAACGCCTATTTTTGTGGTTACATTAATCTATGAAGCTCGGCTACGACCCAGCCAAGAATGCACGGAACGTCGAAGATCGGGGCCTGTCCTTCGATGACGTCGTGACCCTCGATTGGGACACTGCCATTGTCGAGCCAGACGATCGCAAAGACTATGGAGAGAACAGATATCGCGCGCTGATCGACGGTCCGGATCGCAAACCCTATGTCGTCGTCTTCACCCTCCGCGGCGACACCACCTGGATCATCAGTTTCCGCCGCGCGCATACCAAAGAGAGGAGAACCTATGGCAAAAAAGCCTGACCCGTTCCTTATCGACGAGGAAAACCCCGAATGGACTGCTGAAGACACCGCCAAGGCCCGGCCATTCAAAGAGATGTTTCCCGAGCAATTCGCGGCCTGGAAGCGGCGTGGACGCCCCCCGGTCACGACGCCAAAGGTTCATATCGGCTTCCGTTTGGCCGCGGATGTCGTCGAGGGGATCCGCGCCAAAGGCCGAGGCTATAACGCCCGCGTCGAAGCCGTCCTGCGCGATGCCATTGCCAGCGGGCGGCTGTAGCAGGCAAGCTTGGCGTCACCCGTCATCGGCCCACGGACCGCCCCGCTCCAGTCTGCAACCTCCGGCATGTCGGAGGTATCGATTACGCTATCCGGGATACCCGCGACGGCCTCCAAAGCGGCCTGCTCTTCCGCCGTGAGGGCCCTGGGTGTTTTGTCGCGCATTCCCACCCCATGACCGCGGAACCAAACCCCTCCTCACCGATGCGGAAACCCCGAGTGAACCGCCGGAGACACCGCCAAGGCTCCTCCGCCAATTCACCCAACGCTGCGACTACTCCGCCGCCAGCCGGGGGGCCTCCATCGCCTGGACATGCGGCAGGACCTCTTTCGCGAACAGGCGCAGCATCGCCGATGTCCGCTCCGGCCCATAATAGGGCGGGTAGTGCAACATCACCGATGTCGCGCCCACGGCGCGCAACTGCTCAATCTTGCGGATGACGGTGTCCGGGGAGCCGTGCAGGATCGTGTTCTCCGCGAGATTGTCATAGCTCAGCGCATTGTCGTCGCGTTCGGCCGTGACCTCCCCGAAATAGCGGCCGGTGCCGCCGCTGACGAAGCTGCGGACGTGGCGGACCACGCCCTCGGCGCTGTTGGCTTTCGCCTGGGCGTCGGTGGGGGCGACATAGACCAGGCGGCAGACATCGACCTCCCCAAAAGCGGGGTTCTGATTATAGGGCGCGACAGCTTCTTTCATATGCGACCGGTACGTCGCGATATGCGCGGCGATGGTGGCGAGGTCCGGCAGCGTCGACTGCATCAGCCCAAAACCCCAGCGCGCCGCCTGGCTCATGGACCGATCCGTCCCCGCGCCCATGAAAATCGGCGGATGCGGCAGCTGCACCGGCACTGGGTAGATCTCATAGGGTTCGGGGATGTCGAAATTGTAGAATTTCCCCGCCGCTTTCATCCGCTTCTCGTGGAAGCCCTGCAGGATCAGCGGGATCGCTTCCTCCTGCATGTCGCGGCGGGTTTCGTAATCAACGCCCAGGCCCTCGAACTCATAAGGCCGGTAGCCGGAGCCGAGGCCGAGCTGGAACCGCCCGTTGCTGAGGATGTCGATGAACGCCGCGTTCTCAACGATGCGCATGGGGTGGTGCAGCGGCACCACCATCACCCCGGCGCTCAGCTTGATCCGCTTGGTCAGCGCGGCGAGGTAGCAGAGGTAGCTGAACGGGTCCGGCATGATGCCGTATTTATTCGAAAAGTGGTGCTCAGCGATCCAGATACTGTCGAAGCCGAGCGCCTCGGCCTCCAGCACTTCGCGCGTCGTCCGGGAATGGACGGCGTGGTACGGATGCGGCTCCGTCGCCGGGTCGGGGTGGGAGGTGTAGAGGATACCAATCTTCATCGTCTGCGTCCTGTCGTCGGATTGGAAATTCAGAGGGCGTGCATGTGGTCGGGGCCGCAAAGACCGTCATCCCCGGGCTTGTCCCGGGGACCAATCGCGGCACCAGTGGAAATCCTGTTCCCCGGGACAAGCGCGGGGATGACGGGCGTGGACACATCGTCATCCAGCTCAGAAACCCGGCAGCCGGCGCGTGACACAGAATGTGCCGCCGCCCCAGGGAACCAGGCAGGTCATTTTCACCCCGGCGCCGCCGGTGATGATCAGGTGGATATCCGCTGGCGCCCGGGCAATCGGCCAGTCGCTGCCGGATTCCCGCCAGAGGAACGCCTGCGCCTCGGCCAGGCCCCAGCCGCCTTTGACGATGACATCCGCCATTTCCGCGGGCAGCAGCAGGAATTGCTCCCCCGGCTCGCGCTGCCGACCACCGGAGGCGGCGATGCGCGCGCCCTGCATGGCGGCCAGAGCGGGGCGTAAGACGGCTTCGGGAGTCGCGGCGCCGGCTTCGGGCAAAACCTCGATGGTGCCGGACAGGCCGATAACGGTGACGGCGCTGTCCGTCGGGCTCAGGCCCCGGCGCACGGGCAGCGGCGGCGCCAGCGCATGGGTTCCCTCGCCAAACGCCATGCCATATTTCGCCGGCTGGCCCATCGTCGCCATGTCGCCAATCAGCGGACGGGCGCCGCCGATTGTGGTCAGCACCAGGCGCAGGGCGCGGCCCATGCAGGCATTGGCGCGATTGCCGGGGCCGAGGCAGTTGGTGCCGGCATTCATCCCCAGCGCCGCCACCGCACCGCCATGCACCAGCATCGCGGCGGTCGGTGTGCCGGTCGTGGTCTGAATGCCCAGCAGGTTGAACTCGGGTTCGAGCGTCGCGATGGCGGCTTCGAGAACGGCGTCGAACTCGGCCGGGCGGCAACCAGCCAGCACGCAGCAATATGCCACCGCCTGGGCGGTCAGATCGCCGAACAGCGGCGGCATGAAGCCATAGCTCTGCTCCGGATCGCGCCCCGCCAGCATCGCCGCCAGCCGCGCCTGGGTCGGGACGACGGCAGGCAGGCCATCGGCCAGAGCCTCCTCCAGCAGTACCGTCTGGGCGCTGTCCCAATCCGCGTCCGGCGCGAAAACCGGGGCATCGCGGTCGCCGACGGGAATGGTGGCCGCGCTCATGCGGTCGCGGGGGGCTTCACGCGGACTGAAATCGCCGCCGTGCCGCCGAAGGACGGGATCCAGGCGGAGTGTTTCCCCGCCCCGCCCGCCACCGCCACATGGATGTCGTCAGGGGTCGGGGCCACCTTGTAGAACCCGTTCTCCGGCGGGTTGCCCCCGGTCTCATACCGCTCCTGATTCTCTTTCGAAACCTCGGTGATCGGCACCCGCGCCTTTTCGAACAGGAATTGCTGGATCTGCTCCACCGTCCATTTGTCGCGGGCGATGGTGGCCGCGTGTTCCGGGCCGAAGACAATGAAGAACGGACCCTTGGCGGAGATCGTGTTCGCCGCCGGGGAGGCGATGCCCCCCGCGAAGGTGGTCAGCAGACCGAGGCCCGTGGTGCTGCCATGGTCGTTCAGATTGTGGTTCGGCTCGGACGAAATCACGGTTGCCACGTTTTCATCGGCGCGGAAGCCGTGACGGACGTGGTAAGGGGCGAAAGGGCTCTCTTCCTCGTTCTCGCCGAAGCAGAACGTGTATTTGGCCGGGGAGCCGAAGGTCGAACGGTCCATGATCGCGGGTTTGGCGCCGCCGACATTGTTCAGGATCAGCTGCAAGGCACGGCCAATGGCGGCGTTGGCGCGCCAGCCCTGGCCGAAGCAGTTGGTGCCGCAGTTGATGTTCAGCGCGTGCCGCAGCGGCCCGTTGATCATGATCATCGGGGCGCAGGAATGGGTGGTCGCGAGGGTGCCGTG